>CAZYLM010000316.1:0-2909 GCA_964648645.1 uncultured Anaerolinea sp. | reverse complement strand
ATTCAACTCGCGCTCGAGCGGAAAGCCCAGCGTGACCGCACCGAGCACCGGAGGACATCATGAGCGACAAACGTCAGCCTACGCGCGCAGAGCTTGTCCGGCGTCGACGCGCCGAACGAAACGCAAAGGAATTGCAGCAGGCGGCCAAACAAGCCACCACGCCCCTGGCAAAGGTTACTGCCCGCACGCCTACCATTCCGATCCGGTCCATGTCAAAACCTGTCGAGAAACGGAAATTCAAGATCGCTCTGGGTCTGCCTGAATTCCACCTTACGAAACCAAAATTTGCCCTGCCGCACCTGCCAAAGTTGCCGGGTTTGCCACGGCTGCCACGGACTAACACCAATTGGCGCATCGCTGCGGCAGTCTTTGCCGTTTTGTTTACGGTGATGCTTGTGCTTGCATTCCAACTGCAGTATTTCTATGTTCCTTCCGCGTATGTGGTGGGAAACAGCCGCGTCCCTGGCGATGAGATCAATGGGATCACAGGTGTAAGTGGGCAAAATATATTTACAGTTCAACCCGCCGAACTCGAAAGGCGATTGCGCTTGAACTATCCTGAGCTGCTCTCAGCCAACGTTGATGTGTACCTGCCCAATTACGTCTTTGTGACTGTTGTCGAACGCCAGCCGGTTATCCTCTGGAATCAGAACGGAGGATATACCTGGGTCGACGAATCAGGTGTCGCCTTTAGACCGCGAGGCGATGCGGCGGGGTTATTCACCGTCAATGCAGTGGATGCACCCCCTGCAGGAATCCAAACTTCGGATGATCCATACAGCCCGCCGCCTTTCCTTCAGAAAGAATTGGTGGATTCCGCTCTCGCTCTTGCTCCGCTCGTGCCTGCCGGTTCGACCCTGACTTATTCCACCGCCGATGGTTATAGCTGGAAAGATCCTCGCGGTTGGACGGTCGCATTTGGAACCTCGGCAAATGATATGCCGTTAAAGATTACCGTGTATCGCACACTGATCGACTCGCTTATTCAAAAGGGCAAAACGCCTGTATATGTCAATGTGGAATATCCCTCAGGTCCATATTACCGGATGGCGGAAACCGGGCTCGAAGGGACTGAACAGATCGTGGTAGAGAATCCGTAACATGGATGAGATCGTTGTTGGCATCGATGTAGGCACGACCAAGGTTTGCACCCTGGTGGGACGGGTGGAGGATGACAAATCCATCCGAATCCTCGGTGTGGGTATCGAGCCATCAGAGGGCATCCGTAAAGGGATCGTAGTGGACCTCCCCGCCGCTTCACGCGCCATCAAACGTTCGGTGGAAAAAGCGGAGGGCACGTCTGGCTTGGAGATCACATCCGCTTTTGTGAGTCTTGCCGGGGCACATGTGGCTTCGGTCAATAGCCGGGGTGCGGCGGGAATTCCGGGCGGTATCATCGATGTTCATGATCTGGTGCGCGCTCTCGAACAGGCGCAGGCGATCGCCATCCCGCACGACCGCGAGATCATCCATGTCATCCAACGCGGCATCACTGTGGACGGGCAGGAAGGCGTGAAGACCCCGGTTGGGATGCACGGATACAAGCTCGAAGTCGAGACGCACATCATCACAGCGGCCAGTGCAACTGTGGATAACCTGCGTCAATGCGTGGGGGCTGCAGGTGTTGGTATCCAACAGTTCGTATTGAATCCGCTTGCTTCGGCTGAGATTGTGTTGACCGAACAGGAACGTGAAATGGGTGTGGCTGTCTGCGATATTGGCGGCGGTACCACCGACCTTGCCATCTATGTCGATGGCGATGTGTGGCACACCATGGTGCTGGCCGTCGGTGGGAATCACATCACACAGGATGTCGCTCATGGATTGCGTCTTTCCCCTGCGCAGGCTGAGGAAGTGAAGAAACAACAGGGTCATGCAGTGAAGACCGACATCGGACCCGATGAGTATTTCCTCATGCGCCCCTTTGGTGAGGATAAAGACATCCGTATCAGCAGGCAGGACCTGGCGATGATCATCGAAGCGCGTGTCGAAGAAACGTTCAATTTGATCCATCAGGAGATCAAGCGTTCCGGATATGACGGTCTGCTTCCAGCAGGCATGGTTTTGACCGGCGGTACATCCGCATTACCCGGCATCAATCGAATTGCGTCTGACGTATTAGGTATGCCGGTGCGCGTTGCCCAGCCCCAAAATTTGAAAGGTCTTGTGGATAAACTTAATTCGCCCATGTATTCCACAAGTTTCGGTTTGTTGCAATGGGCGATCAGTATGCATGACCATCAAGTTGCGGTAACTGGCGGAGAAAAACGCCGCAAGCCGCGCAATGAGAAAGGATCGAGTTTGGATTCTGTTAAGAATTGGATGAAGAGGTTGCTTCCTTAAATGTCATGCTGAGCGAAGCGACTCATGCACCGCGTTGTGAATGCAGTGCAGCGAGCATCTCTGCAACTATCAGAGAGATTCTTCGCCTGTCGGCTCAAGGTGACAAACAAAACAATGAGAAAAGATTCACAAATAGTGAATTTTGATTTTTGTCAACCCTGTTAAAAAACAAGATTGTCGTTTAAGATTAGGCATATTCCTTGCCAGGAGGAAGAAATGGATCCGAATAAAAGAACTTTACAGACCGAAGCTTTCGCCCGTATCAAAGTGATCGGCGTGGGCGGAGGCGGACAGAATGCCGTCAACCGCATGATGGAAGAAGGCATTCAGGGCGTTGAATTCATCGCCGCAAATACGGATGCGCAAGCTCTGACGCTTTCGCGTGCTCCCACTCGTGTTCGCCTCGGTGATAAGATCACGCGCGGACTCGGCGCGGGCGGCGATCCTGAAGTGGGCCGAAAAGCGGCTGAGGAATCTTCCGATGAACTGTATAACGTGCTCAAAGGCGCGGATATGGTCTTCGTCACTGCGGGCATGGGCGGCGGTACCGGAACCGGTGCGGCTCC
>CAZYLM010000315.1:0-2916 GCA_964648645.1 uncultured Anaerolinea sp. | reverse complement strand
TTTTCTTCCTGCGTCCCACCCCGCAATGGGCAGACTTCCGCACCCCGCTCAAAGGCTACTACTTCGGCGCGAGCGGCGCGCACCCCGGCGGCGGCGTGATGGGCGCACCCGGCATGTTGGCGGCAAAGGAAATGTTGAAGGATGGATTTTAGAGAGTGGTGAGTGGAGATTGGAGGATTGCTCGCTGGTTGAGTAGCCCCGAATGCTCTTTGAGGGGCGTATCGAAACCAGCAGATGAAGAGCATCGCTTCGCTTCGCTTCGACTACGCTCAGCGTGGCGCTTTCTTAACTGGAAGTTGATTCTGTAAAATAGCGTTTGATCTGCCCAGTTATCTTACAAACCAGAAAGGAATATACATGAAATCGCTCATGCGCCATGTATTAACAATGCTTTTGTTTGTTGTACTGACTATTGTCGGTAATATCCTGAGTAAGCAGATTGCCATGGGAATGATGAGCATCTACGACGAGGGTGAATTAACGCACTGGGAAAAACTGGATGCAACATTCATTTTTGAAGAAATCCTTGATGCAACACCAAATGAAATCTTGGCAAAATCATCAGATGGAGAAACTTACTCATGGACTTCCTCCATTGCGGTATGCCAAACAGCAGAAATAGAATGTAATCGGTGGGTAAAAGATGATAATGGACTTATGTATCCATCTGATTATTATGCGCCACTAAATAGCAATCTCGATACTTGTATTGGATTATCTGATAAATTTAAGTCATTCAAAGATCCTTCAGGTGAAATTTATATATGTTATTTTACAACAGCAGAAGAATGGACTAGAAATAACGACAGTAGTTATTACGCCTTGTTGAAAGATGGCTCCATTTGGAGCTGGTCGAATACGGGTGAGACTTCATCGGTGAATTATTACCTAATTGTTTTAGTCGGGTTTTTGTTAAGCACAGTGACCTTTATTCTAATTATGATCTCGTCTAAAAACGCAGGCCTAAGAAGAACAAATATTCAGGTGATGAAAAACTTGCTATTGCTCTTCTTTCTTTCTGTTGGTGGAATTTTTGGAGGCTATATAATTGGCGGCTACATTGTCGATCTTCACACTTCGGGCAAATTTACATCCTGGGAATTACTCGATGGACCGTATAAGTTTGAAGAGATAGTTGACGCAAATTCATCCACTGTATGGGCAAAAACTGCGGATGGAAAATTATATTTATGGAACTGTCAATCACAAGATGAATGTAAATGGGTTGAAGTTGAAAATGTACCTGACAATACCCATGAAAACGATCAGGGTGTGGGTGAACAACCATTAAATAAGGGTGATACGTGTCCATCTGACATATCTTTTTCACCATCAAAAGAACCGCCCGGCAAAATTGTCGAGTGCGCGTTGGGATGGTATTGGAGCATTGACGCTGGATTCGGCGGTTATTTTGCTTTGTTGGAAGATGGAACAATCTGGTCGTGGCGGCATACATATGACGTTTTTAATGCGACCATGTTCTTTATTCCGCTTTCTGCGTGTGGCGGTTTAATAATAAGTATAGTTATATTTATTGTTATTATGATCATAGTAGCTAGAAATTCAAGAAAAAGAGCGAGCAAGATTGAAAAGGAATTATTATGACAATTCACTACGACACCATCATCATCGGCGCAGGACACAATGGACTGATTGCTGCTGGTTCGGTCTTCACTATTGGAGAATAAAAAATGCAAGTTGAGCCGTTTCAGGTTTCGATTTCGCAAGACATCCTCGACGATCTTCGCTATCGCTTAGAACGCACGCGCTGGCCCGATGAGATCGAAGGTTCAGGCTGGCGTTATGGCGCAAACCTGGCGTACATGAAGGAACTTGCGGATTACTGGCTGGATGAATTCGACTGGCGTGCGCAGGAAAAGAAGATCAATTCCTTTGCAAATTATCGGACGTCCATCGATGGCTTGCAAATTCATTTCGTTCATGAATATGGCAAGGGTTCCAACCCGATCCCGTTGCTGATCACGCATGGCTGGCCCAGTTCATTTGTGGAAATGCTCAAGATCATCCCAATGCTCACCGACCCGGCTGCTTACGGCGGCAACGCTTCTGACTCGTTTGATGTGATTGTGCCATCCGTCCCAGGCTTTGGCTTCTCCGACCGCCCCTTGAAAGCCGGGATGACCCGCTGGCGTGTGGCTGAAATATGGTCAAAACTAATGGGCGGACTTGGTTACAAAAAGTTTGGCTTGCATGCCAACGACATTGGCGCAGTCATTTCCGGCTGGCTGGCATTGGATATTCCCGAACGCATGATCGGGCTTCACACCATGATGCCGACATTTCCGCCTCCATCTTTCGACGAGGGACAACCTCCGATGACCGAAACCGAAAAGTCGTTCAAAGAGATTGTCGATACATGGGACCAAGAGGAGGGCGGCTACGACGCCATTCAAAGGACTCGCCCACAGACACTGGCGTACGGGTTGAACGATTCACCTGTGGGATTGATGTCCTGGATCATCGAGAAATGGTGTGCATGGACCGACCCGAACGGGAACATCGAGGATTATTTTTCCAAGGACGAACTTTTGACCCACGTCACGATCTACTGGGTCACACAAACAGCTAACTCATCCATGCGTTCATATTTTGAGCGCGAGCATGACGCCCGGCGCCTCAAACCGGACCAGAAAATTTCCATCCCGACCGGCATCGCCTTATCAACTGAGGCGGTAGTACATGCCCCGCGCGAGTGGGCTCAACGTCGTTATGCCGACATTCGCCATTGGACCGAATTTTCGAGCGGCGGGCATTTCATGGCTTCTGAAAGTCCCGAGATACTCGCGGCGGATATCCGCGACTTCTTTCGTCAACTTCGATAAACAAAGGAATTATTTATGAGTCAATATGATGTTATTGTGATCGGTGCCGGGCACAACGGATTGGTTGCCGCTG
>CAZYLM010000314.1:0-2945 GCA_964648645.1 uncultured Anaerolinea sp. | reverse complement strand
GTTTTTCCGCGCTGTGGCAGGCGAGGAAGTCCAACATGCCGGAGCCGGAGATCATGTTGATTCCGCTCAATGCGCCGACCATGGCTGAAATGCCGCTTTCGAGCCCGGCTTGAGCATCGACGAGTTTCGAATCCGTTGCACCGAGATACGTGTGTGTGGGCATGCCGAGAGTCTTTGCCACTTGTGCATATGAACAATCGAGCATGGCGGTTTCGATGGCGCCCATCGGAGTCGCGCCTTTTTTCATGTCGAAGATGGCTGCCGCGCCACCCCAAACAATGGGGGAGCCAGGTTTTGCAAGTTGATGGATGGTGATGCCTGCCAGGCATTCTGCGGTGTGCTGTGTAACCGTTCCCAGCATGGTGACGGGAGCTGCAGCACCTGCCAGTGGAACAGAAACAATCTCAGCAGGGATGCCGGCACGTGCCAATTGAATAAGGTTGCCCGCACCAAAGTTCGACCAGATCAACGGCGGAGCCGGGCAGACGTCAAAAATGGCGCGCGGTTTTTCCCGTGCGGCTTCAGGGCTGCCTGCAAAGAGAGCGAGCATGTCGATCATCTCTTGCACGGTTTTGTTGGTGAAGGCACCCGTGACAATGGGCTTTTTGGAATAAAGCAACGCCAGATACAGCCGATAAGAGTCTTGAATGTCTTTCGGAACATCGTGACAGATCACGGCGGTGGATTGCGCGTCGTATTGGGGGATCTGTTCTGCTACCTTGAGCAACCGGATGAGATGCTCGGTTTCAGTTGTATCATGCTCGAGTGTATCGGGATTGAGCATGGTGATGCCGGAGGAACCCGGGTCGAAGTGAACCGAGTCGCCGCCATAGTGAACGGTGGGATTGCCGTGATAGTCATAGAGATGGAACTCACGCGGCACACTTTCCAGAGCGCGCTGCACGAGTGAGGCAGGGATTTGCGCCACGTGTGTTTCAGGATCGATTACCACCCCTTCGCGTCTAAGCAGATCGCGCGCTTCTTCGTTCTGGACCTTTATGCCAGGGCGAAGTAACAGTTCGTACGCTTCTGCAAGGATGCGGGCAATGATGTAATCGCTTAGCAGAGTTAACTTTGGTCGCATGAGACACCTCTAATTGGGAATTTCTCTTTGGCGAAGAGAATAGAGAAGAGTAACGAGGAGAAAGAAATGAGTTTTCACATGCCTCGTTACTCTTCTCTCATTTCTTGTTATTTCTTTTCAACCGATTTGATGATTCTTTCAAACTCTTTGCTGATCTTTTCATCCAACGGATCGGGCTGGTGGCCCTTCAAGATCTTTCTGGCTTTGTTCACAGCCCAATCACGCGCGTCGTCTTTCTTGTCTTCCCATTGGGTGTAGGGACGGCGGTCAAGGAATTGGGGCAGGAACAATTCACGCATATGGTTGCGGGTGTGCTTTTGCGCGAGGTAGTGACCGCCCGGTCCAACTGCAGCGACGGCATCCAGCGCGAGTGTCTCGGCGTTGACTTCGATGCCATGCATCATCTTTTCGATAATGGAGAAGATCTCGCAGTCCATCATCATTTCGGCGTAGGACCAAATGCGGCTGCCATGCAGAAAACCACAACCAAGCAGCATGTCCGACATGACGACGCTTGCCATGAAGGTTGAGAGACTTCCTTCAAGCCCGGCTTGCCAATTTGGTTCTTTTGCACCAGTGGCGAAGGAACCCATCGAGAGCGGAATGTTGTAGAAATCCGCGAGAACGTTGGTGGCAGCACCAAAGAGGAAGTCTTCCGGACCGCCGCCAGTGTAAACGCCAAGGCGTGGATCCGAGGCGGTTTGAGCAGCGGCGTAAAAGACGGGAGCGCCGGGGTACGCCAGTTGTAAAAGGGCGGTGGCAGCGATCACTTCCGCATTGCCGACGGCGAGCGTCCCTGCCATGGTGGCGGGGCCCGTGGTCATGCAGGCGGTCATGGTCATGAAGCCGGTCGGCACGCCGTGTTCAGCGGCAATCAAGGCTGCGTCGAGCGAACCGCCATCGTGACCGAGAGGAGGCGCGGTGCACTGCATCAACGAAAGGACAGGACGTTTGCGCAGTTCCTCTTTACTGCCCGCGAGCGCAATTGCCATTTCAATAGAGGCTTTGGCTTCATCGAGGTTGTAAATAGACTCGGTCTGCACATGCTTGGTGGAGTTTTCCCAAACAGCTTTGAGTTCGTGCAATCCGCGTGCTTCGACAGGTGCATCTTGTGCCGAAACGGGTACCCAATGAAATGCGACTTCTTCCGTGGCGTCGGCGACTCGGGCAATATCGCGTACATCTTGCAGTTCTGTGGTGCGCTTCATGCCTGTTTTGATGTCGATAATCTCGACGCCGCAGCCGTCAGTGCCGAGGTTGACGTGATTGCCGTCGAGCGAGAGATTCTGCTGCGGATCTCGTGCGCCGAGGATGTAGGCGGGCGGCGCTTGCTTGAGCGCGTCTTCGATCAGATACGGCTTGACCTTGACGATTTTCTTCTCGTGATTAACATCTGCGCCGACTTCTTCCCAGATGCGCAGTGCCCGTTTTGACGGGAAGCGTACTCCGACATTCTCGATGATGTGCAATGTTGCTTCGTGGATCTTTTGTACATCATCTTTGCTCAGTATGTCCAATTTTAATTTTGGATCACTGATGGTCTTGATTTTTTTATGAGACATAGAGCCCTCCAGTGGCTATGCCTCTCTCTTCTCTCTCTGATATTTCTCACACGTCATTGCGAGGGCGGAGCCTGAAGCAATCTCTAATAATGAGATTGCTTCGCCGTAAAAAGCAAGAATGCGGCTCGTAATGACAGATTATGCCTTTCCAACCAATTGCTTCGCCAACTGCACCGCACCGACTGCATCTTCGGAGGTGCCATCCGCTTTGATCTTGGTTGCCCAGTCACGGGTGATCGGCGCACCGCCGACCATGACCTTGATGCGTGGACGGAGATTTTCTTTATCCAACTCTTCGA
>CAZYLM010000313.1:0-2948 GCA_964648645.1 uncultured Anaerolinea sp. | reverse complement strand
GGGTCTGGCAAAAAAATGGGTCGCCGACTGGCGTGATATTTGGATCGGCAACCACTTATACGCCGGGCTTTTCCCTTTCACGCTAATCGAAAAGTTTTACGAACGCCTTTGGATGAAAAAAGCCGATTTCATCAGCACCGTCTCCGAACCGCTGGCTGATATCCTACGAAAGCGATACGGCGACAAGGTCTCGGTCATCTATAACGGATTCGACCCCGAAGATTATGAAAACCTCCCTCTTGAAAAAGCCTACCCGCAAGATGGTGTATTCCGCATTGTATACACTGGCTCGATTTACCCTGGCTACCAGGATCCGTCCCCTCTTTTCGAAGCCATCTCTCGTTTAAAGAACGAGGGACGCATTACGCCAGATCGTTTGCAGGTCATTTTCTATGGGAATAATGCGGACATGTCCGCACTGGCAAAGCAATTCAATATTTCAGAATATATCCAATACGGCGGCTTCCTCCCACGCCAGCAAGCCCTACACTACCAGAGAGATGCGGATGCGTTATTGTTTCTAGGGTTCGAGTCAAAAAGTTTGCAAGGCATTCTGACCGGGAAGCTGTTCGAGTATCTATTTGCTGGTCCGCCGATTATGGCGGTGGGGGTTGGAGTAGATAATACAATTAACTCTGTGTTGAAAGAGACCCAAAGTGGTGAATCTTTTGGAAATCAGGTTGGCTTGATATTTGAAAAGCTCGGTCTTCTAATGAAAGCGAGAAAAAATGGAGAATTGTTCAGTCGATCTCATGGCGCACTTCGAGGGGAGCAGGGCATTTTTCGGTATACAAGAAAAAGACAGGCTGAGAGTCTTATAAGTCTGACCACAGAATAATCTAAAGTTCTATCCATGACTGCCTCCAGCCGGGACGCTGAGAATAAGCCAGCGTCCCGGCTTCATTTATCCATTTATAATTAGGGCATGTTGCACCCCCCAACAGCCTCCATCATCCTCGTCACGTGGAATAGCGGGGCTCATCTAGACCAATGCCACTTGGCTCTTGTCAGCCAAACCCGACAGGACTTTGAGGTTGTCCTTGTGGATAACGGTTCCGACGATGGCTCCGTTGCGGGAATTGAAAGTAGTTGGAGTGAGTTTCAGCTTGTTGTTGAACGCTTGGGCGATAACAAAGGTTTTACAGTCGGAAATAACATTGGAGCCCGTCTCGCCCGCGGGAAGTGGATTGTCCTACTCAATGCTGACGCCTACCCCGAGCCCGACTGGCTTGCAAGTCTGCTTCACGCTGCTGAGGATCATCCAGACTGCATCGCATTTTCCTCCCGCCAGCTTCAATATGATTCACCAAATCTCCTGGATGGGGCGGGGGATGCTTATCACATCAGCGGGTTGGCGTGGCGGAATCATTTCAATCTCCCGGCAGATCAATACGGAATGGAAGCGAAAGAGATATTCAGTCCATGTGCCGCCGCTGCGATGTATTCACGTGAGGAATTTTTGAATGTGGGTGGGTTCGATGAAGACTACTTCTCGTACTTCGAAGATATCGACCTTGGTTTCCGCCTGCGTCTGAATGGTGGTAAATGTCTCTTTGTGTCAGATGCCGTCGTCCATCATGTGGGAAGCGCCAGCACTGGCAAGCGTAGTGATTTTTCGGTATATTACGGCTACCGCAACCTTATGTGGACTTTTATTAAAGATATGCCTTCATACTGGCTCTGGGTTTTGTTCCCGCTCCATGCTGCGACCATGTTTTTTTTTACGGTCTACATCACCATGCGCGGACAAGGCAGGGCGATCTGGGGCGCGCTCCTCGATGCGATTCTTGGTGCACCGAAAATGTTTGCAAAGCGAAGGGCAATCCAGAAATACAGAAAGGCTAGCCCTGAGGATCTGATCCGCGTGATGTCAACTGGATTATTCGTTCCCTACCGCGAATTCATAAAACGGAATCGCACGTCATGACCCGTTCGCCTCTCTTTACCCTCTCCATTGTCAGCCATGGCGATGCGGATAAGATCACCTGTCTTTTGGATAGCATCCGTCAGTGCGAAGCTGATACCCGAAATCGATTCCAGCTCATTCTCACCGATAATTTGAAGAACGAACTGCCCGATTATGACCCATCAGATTGGGCATCTTTTCGAATCTTAAGAAACGAATACCATCTGGGTTTTGCCGAAAATCATAACAATGCTTTCAAACTAGCTCAGGGTGAGTATTTTGTCATTTTGAACCCCGACCTTGTATTTGAAGAGTCACTTCTCGAGCGCTTGCTCAAGAGCCTGAATGACCATCAAGCCGACCTGATCGCCCCCCAGATCGTGGACGAAGCCGGAGTAGTGCAGGACTCGTATCGCCCGCTTCCGACTCCCTTCGAGTTGATTCGCCGCCGTTTGCCGGGTTACGCCTTCAAGCCTTACCTGCCAGATTCAAATGGCATCATCCGCCCCGATTGGATCGCGGGCATGTTCTGGCTGCTGCGTTCGGAAACTTACCGCCGATTGGGCGGCATGGATGAAAAGTTCTTCCTCTATCTTGAAGACGTGGAATTCTGCTCCCGCGTCCGGCTTCATGGCATGAAGATCATGGTCGATTCCAATATCAAGGTCCGGCACGATGCGCAACGCTCCAGCCGCCGTAAGTTGTATTATCTCTACCTGCATATGCGGAGCGCCCTGCGTTTCTTTCTATCCCCGGTGTATCGGCAGGTTCGCCACTTGTGATTTGGTTTCAGCGGACTCGAAAGTATTGTCCTGACTGCCCGTAAGGCCGTATCGAAGGAATCCTGACTTTCGAGCCAATGTCGGGAGAAGTTGGAGTCCGTGTCGGAGGTCGGGGAAAACTCTGATATGATACCCATGGTCACAATTTTGCTTTTAACCTGTTGAAAAAACACAATTTGTGACCGAATGCGGTATAAACTGCTAGCCGCAAACCACCCCGGGAATTTACTCTGTTATGGGCAACCCCATCCTTTTTGGAA
>CAZYLM010000312.1:0-2952 GCA_964648645.1 uncultured Anaerolinea sp. | reverse complement strand
TGGATTATGAGGATTTGAAGAATTCGGTAAAATTGCTCACAGCCATGTTGAGCAAGCCGGCAAGGATTCAGGAGCCAAAAGCCCTGTCCTGAGTTTACCGAAGGGGTCCAGACTTTTGACATCCAATGACAGGAGTTATTGGAATCCATAAGGTGATTCGAAATGGGCGATTACAACCGTTCCACCAAGGAATTGGCAATAGACAACCTCCCGTCGGAGGCAAAGGCAGCCATTGAAAAGCATTTGGAGCAGTTCAATCTTGGTCCGCTATTAAAAGATGCCTACTTTTGCATAGAGACCCGGTCAGAGAAGATCAAAAAGGGCATCTTCTCAGGACCGCTCCCAAAACTGATGATCAGCATAGCGATTCTGGCACCGCGCTGGTTGATCCAGGTCCTGCAAAGCGACTCGCAGCCCGCGTATGCCAATTCCGTGCAGTTAGGAGATCTTGCCATCAGCGATTACGGAAAAAATCCAATGTATTCCAAACTGCCCGATAATGGGCTGGAGGTGACTGGCATGTACACTGGCAGTATTGAAAGCGGTACGAGGTTCATTGGCTTGGGCAAGGAAGAAGCAGGGGAAAAATTCAAGTCGATGTTGATCGATGCCGTGCAAAAGGCGAAGATGTAATAAAGTAGGTCAGGCTTTTAGCCTGATATGATGTTAACTCCAAACCTACAAAGAAAAAGGCTTGCCTTGTTACGGTCAAGCCTTTTTCTTTTCTACTTCTTCTTTCCTTCTTTCACAGGCTCTTCCTCTTCCTTCTTGCCTGCAAACTGCATCAGCAATGCCACGCCTGCACCGAGCGCGAAGGTACCCATCGAGGCGGGGCTGGAGTAGGCGGTCAACCCGATGAGCAGGAAAACAAATCCCAACGCCAGGGCGGTCTGCACCTGCCAGACAGCTTTGTAATAAGCGTCCAGGATGAAGCGGACAGTTCCATATCCGAGCACGAGGAAACCGATTGCGCGGATCACAAAACCAATGGTGGAAAGAACTTGTTGAAAGGTGTCCATTGTTTTCTCCTATAATTTAATTGACCACGCCCACACGCCCCAAAAGAGGATCATGAGCATCCCAATTCCCATTCTTGCAGCGACGGACCAGCCCCAGCCTGTCATCCACGCTTTGGTGTTGGCGAGAGCCGTGTCGCGATCCTTAAGTCTGCGCCATTCCGCGAGGAAGAGGGCCACGGGCGAAGCAAGCATGCCCATGATGGGGGTAAAGAACAAACTGACAATGATGCCCGCCGCAAAGGACCAGAGAATCGAACTCCAGGGAATGTTCTTGTCGCGCATATGTTTGGCAATGATGAAGTTATCCGCCACATTGCCACCGATCATCAACAAAGTAATGAACGCAAACAACAGCCAGCCAACCCAGTTCATGTTGCCCAACCCGGCATGGATGATGGCATATACCAGAGTGGCGATCCACATCACTACCAAACCGGGAAAGACAGGGATCAACAAACCCAGCCATCCGAAAACCAAAACGGCAAGTGTGGCAACTTGGAAGACCGTTTGCGCAAATGCTTCGAGAGCAGCGGGATCCATTTGTGTTCTCCATTAAATCAAGATATCGAAAGAAGTATACCTTCGACATCTTGATTTACGATTTGAATCTCAATCGGGTTTCGCTACGGCTTGATGATGTCGATGCCGCCCATCCATGGACGCAGAACTTCAGGCACAACGATGGAGCCGTCGACTTGCTGGTAATTCTCCATGACAGCGATCAATGCACGCGGCAAGCCCAAGCCTGAGCCGTTCAATGTATGCGGGAATTTGACCTTGCCGCCATCCGCCGGACGATACTTGATGTTCGCGCGGCGGGCTTGAAAGTCTGCACAATTTGATACGGATGAAACTTCAAGCCATTCGTCACAACCGGGAGCCCATAGTTCAAGATCATAGGTCATGGTCGAACAGAAACCAATGTCGCCGGTGCATAATTGCTTGACGCGGTATGGAATACCCAATTGGGCGCAGGTCTCTTCGGCATCCTTGAGCATCTTCAGGTGCATGGCTTCCGAATCTTCCGGCTTGCAGTACATGTACATCTCGACCTTGTCGAACTGATGCCCGCGTTTAATGCCGCGCACGTCGCGCCCGGCGCTCATCTTCTCACGGCGGAAACAGGGTGTATAAGCAGTATATTGTCTCGGCAAGGTGGCTTCTTCGAGAATTTCCTCCATGTGCAGACCGGTCAGTGGAATCTCCGCAGTCGGCACGAAATAGAAATCCTCTTCGTGATCCTTGTAGAGGTTATCCTTAAACTTCGGCAGTTGACCGGCTCCATACACAGTGGCCGTCTTGACCATGAAAGGCAGATACTCCTCCTGATATCCCTGGCGGATGTGCAGGTCGAGCATCCATGCGATCAATGCGCGCTGTAAACGCGCGCCTGCTTTTTGCAATACGTAGAACCGCGAACCGGTCAGCTTGGTGCCGCGCTCAAAATCGATGATGCCAAGTGCAGGTCCGAGGTCCCAGTGTGGAAGCGGTTTGAAGTCGAATTTGCGCGGCTCGCCCACCGTCTTGATGACTACATTCTCGGTGTCATCCTTGCCGTAAGGGGTGCGCGGATCGGGGATGTTCGGAAGTGTGGACATAAGGTAATTCAGTTCGGATTCGACCTCTGTCACGACCTTATCCAAGTCTGTGATCTTGTCACCCACCAAACGCATCGCCTCGATCTTGGACTGGCGTTCTGCCGCGTCTTTCATTTTGCCGATCTCCTTCGAGACGACATTACGCTCCGCTTTGAGCTGTTCCACTTGTGAAAGCAGAGAGCGGCGCTTTTCGTCCAGCCCCAAAATGGAGTCGACGGGTGCCGGGTTGTCCTGGCGGTCTTGCAGGGATTTGCGGACAAGGTCAGGGTTTTCGCGAAGCAGATTGATATCAAGCATGTTGCACCTCCACGTGCAATTAAATAAAATACGCCCCG
>CAZYLM010000311.1:0-2961 GCA_964648645.1 uncultured Anaerolinea sp. | reverse complement strand
TTTTCATGTACAATAGCCCCCATGTCGAAGACCATCAATGTCCTTTTCCTCGCGGCGGAAGCCGACCCCTTCATCAAAGTCGGCGGGCTGGGAGATGTGGCGGGCGTCCTGCCGCGTGAGCTCCGCGCGCTGTCCACCAATGACCTGAAATTGGATGTGCGGCTTGTTCTCCCCAGGCATCCGGCGGTTAAAGCAGAGAATCTCCGTCCTGTTGAATTATTCTCGATTCCGCGCAATGGTTCCGAGATTGGGGTGGAGGCATTCGAAACATCTTTGGATGGTATGCCGGTTTATTTCATCGACGGTGATCCGATCCGTACAAATGGTTCTGTCTACTCCCTCGATGCCAAATTAGATGCAGAAAAATATGCTTTCTTTTCCATTGCGGCTGTTGAACTTGCCAGGCATATCAATTTCCAACCGGATGTAATCCACGCCAATGACTGGCACACGGCAGTGAGCCTTTATGTAAATTTGACCAGGCGCTGGGAATCCGGCGCGAAGCATGTTGCGGGCATCATTACCTTACATAACCTGCCCTTCATGGGTTCCGATATCAGCGGGATTCTCGACAGTTATGAGATCAAACTTGCCCAGACTGATCTACCCGACTGGGCGCGCCTGCTTCCCATGCCGTTGGGTATGTGGGCTTCGGATGCGGTCGTTGCAGTCTCACCGGGGTATGCAGGCGAGGTTCTTACCGAGGAGTTCGGGTGTGGCTTGCAGGATTTTTTGACACAGCGCAAGGAAACTCTCTCTGGAATATTGAACGGTATAGATACCGTTTCATTCGATCCGTCCGTTGATAAAGCCCTGGGCGTCAACTACACAATCGATACGCTGAAACTCCGTGCAGAGAACAAAGAACTCCTGCAAGGAAAACTGGGGCTTGCCCGCAATCCTCACATTCCTTTATTGGGGATCATCTCCCGCATGGACGTGCAAAAAGGGATCGACCTGGCTGTTTCGGCCTTGAAAAGCATGAAGAAGGTTAATTTCCAGGCGGTCATTCTTGGTACAGGCGACCCGAAGTTGGAGGATGCTGCTCGTGAATTGCAGAGCCTTTTCCCCGATAAAATAAAAGCCGAAACCCGTTTCGATGCCAGCCTTGCTCGGCAGATCTATGCGGGTGCCGATATGATTCTGATGCCGTCACGTTATGAGCCTTGCGGTCTGGCACAAATGATCGCCATGCGTTACGGGTGTGTTCCAGTGGTTCGTGCTGTTGGCGGGTTGAAAGATACAGTCATTCAAGGCGAAACCGGGTTTGCGTTCGAGAAAGCACATCATTTGTCGTTGGCTGGCGCGGTCAAGTCCGCTATTAAGACCTACGAGGATAAAGAAAAGTGGGCTGTGCTTCAGCGCAATGGGATGGCACGTGATTTTTCCTGGAAGGCTTCGGCGCGAAAATATCTTGATCTATACGAGTCGCTCATTAAAAATAAGCCATGACATTCAAACGCAGTTCCGGTATTCTGCTTCATCCAACCAGCCTGCCCGGTCCGTATGGAATTGGCGACCTTGGTCCGCAAGCGTATCGCTTTGTCGACTGGCTCGCCTCAACCGGATGCAAACTTTGGCAGATCCTTCCGCTGGGTCCCACAGGTTACGGAGATTCGCCTTATCAGTGTTTCTCGGCTTTTGCAGGTAACCCCTATCTCATCAGCCCGGATGATCTGCTTGCCGAAGGTCTAACAACCGAAGACGACCTCGTTGGACTTAAAGAACTCCCCGCTTCAAAAGTGGACTTTGGTTTGTTCATACCTAAAAAGCTGAATCTTTTGCTGACGGCTTATCAGCGTTTCAAGATCAACCCCGAACCTCTGCGCGATGCCTTCAACTATTTCTGCGCTAAGAACGCTTCCTGGCTCGACGACTTCTCGCTCTTTATGGCTCTCAAAGAAGCCAATGGCGGCGGCGCATGGAATGGCTGGGATGCCAGCTTGCGCTCGAGAAAAAAATCCGCGCTCAACAAAGCCAAAAAAGAGTTGGCTGAATCCATCGAACGTTATTCCTTCTATCAATTTTTGTTTTTCCGGCAATGGGGCAGGCTGCGCAAATATGCCAATGAAAAGGGCGTCCAGATCATGGGCGACATTCCTATTTTTGTCGCATTTGACTCTTCGGATGTGTGGGCAAACCCCGAATTATTCTTCCTGGACGAAGTCGGAAACCCGACCGTCGTTGCCGGTGTCCCCCCAGACCTTTTCTCTGCCACCGGGCAATTGTGGGGGAATCCGCTCTACAACTGGGAAGCTCACAAGAATGATGGTTACAAGTGGTGGCTTTCCCGTGTTCGTGCTGCCCTTCAAGTAGTAGATATATTACGTTTCGACCACTTTCGCGGGTTTGCCGGTTATTACGAGATACCAGCATCTCATAGCACAGCTGAACATGGGCGCTGGGTCCCCGGTCCTGGCGCAGATCTATTCCGGGCCATTGATGCAGACTTGGGCAATGGGGTTATTACTCCCGGCACAGGGCTGCCCATTGTTGCCGAGGATTTGGGGCTCATCACTCCCGATGTGATCGAGTTGCGTGACTCGTTTGAGCTGCCGGGGATGAAGATTCTGGAATTTGCATTCAGCGGACCTGATAATCCCTTCCTACCCCACAATTACGTTCCAAACTGCGTTGCCTACACCGGTACACATGACAACGATACCGCATTTGGGTGGCTGACCTCAGCAACTAAAGAAGAGAGGGAATTTGCCTTGCGATACCTGGGTGTGGATGGCCACGATTTTGCCTGGGATCTCATCCGCGGCATCTGGAAGTCGGTAGCGGTCTTTGCGATTGCGCCCATGCAGGATGTGCTTGGTTGTGACGGTTCCGCCCGCATGAACTTTCCCAGCAGGCTGGGCGGCAATTGGGAGTGGCGTATTTCAGAGAACGACCTGCGTGAAGATCTTGCGGCTGGTTTGCGCGATTTGAACTGGCTGACTCTGCGGTAGTTGAAAT
>CAZYLM010000310.1:1818-2974 GCA_964648645.1 uncultured Anaerolinea sp. | reverse complement strand
ACAAGCCTACTCCGGCAGTTGGACGGTCACGAAAGAAGCACGTGAAGCGCACCCTGAAATGGCACACTTACACAAAGACTTTTTCTCGATCTACGTCCGCCCGCCGCAGATGACCAGGCGCATCAACGAATTGAAGGAATACTTTAAAGAGGAGCTGTATACATTCGCGCGCAAGTTCAACCTTGAGATTCTCGTCACCGAAAATTCATTGACCATTCCACTCAATATCCCTTTAGGGCTTGCCATCACCGAATTCATTGCGGAAACGGGTTACCCCACGATCGCGCATCATCATGATTTTTATTGGGAACGCCAACGCTTTCAAGTCAACTGCGTGAACGATTATCTCGCTGCAGCTTTCCCACCTACTTTGCCATCGGTTCGGCATGTGGTCATCAACTCGCTTCAGGCACAACAGATCGCCACAAGATACGGAGTAACCTCGCGCCTCATTCCCAACGTGATGGACTTTGACTCGCTGTCACCTCCGCCTGATGAATATACCCAATCGCTTCGCTCGGACTTTGGCATTGGCGACGGCGAATACTTTTTTCTACAACCGACGCGAGTCATTCAACGCAAAGGCATCGAACATGCCATTGAGTTAATGCGTCGACTCGGCCTGCCTGCCAAACTCATCATCTCGCACGCCAGCGGCGATGAAGGCGACGACTACGAACACCGAGTCCGCGAGTATGCCCATTTGCTGGATGTGACCGTGAGGTTCGAGTCGGACCAGGTGCAGGATACGCGTGGTACGACCCAGGACGGGCAAAAGATCTATACTCTTGGCGACGTGTATCCACATGCGGATCTGGTGACCTATCCCTCAAGCCTCGAAGGATTTGGAAACGCCTTTCTTGAGGCTGTTTATTACAAGCGTTTGATCCTGGTTAACAACTATTCCATCTACGAAGTGGATATCAAACCGAAAGGCTTCCACACGCTCTGGTTCGACGGCTATATCAGCGCCAGTACTCTGAACGCTGTTCGGAACGCCCTGACACATCCCGAACTGGCACAAGAATGGGCGGAGATGAATTATCAACTTGCCAGACGCTTTTTCTCTTTCACCTTGCTCGAAAGGCGGCTGGAGTCCATCGTTGCTGATTGTTTGGGATATCAGGTATGAACATTTTATTGCTCCAGTCGCCGT
>CAZYLM010000310.1:0-1718 GCA_964648645.1 uncultured Anaerolinea sp. | reverse complement strand
CGGCGGCGAGGACGAGGGCAATATGAATATTGCCATTCTACATTACTCGGTTCCACCCATTGTTGGCGGCGTCGAGAGCGTGATTGCCCATCATGCACAGTTAATGTCGGTGGAAGGTCATTCAGTGCGGTTGATCGCGGCCCGTGGAGATTCTGCGGATAGAGGCATTCCGCTCATTCATATACCGCTTGTGGATTCGCGTCATGAACGTGTGATGCAAGTGGGCGAAGAGCTGAAACACGGTGAGGCGACCGAAAAATTTGAGTCCCTGCGCGACGGATTGATCGACGAGTTGCAGAATGCTCTGGCGGGCGTGGATGTGCTTATTGCGCATAACGTCTGTTCGCTCAACAAGAATCTGGCGCTAACTGCCGCATTATACAAACTGCACCAAGCGAATCAACTGCCGCGTCTCATCTTATGGCATCACGATCTGGCGTGGACAACTCCGCGCTATGTACCGGAATTACATGAAGGCTACCCGTGGAATTTGCTTAAAACAGATTGGGGTAATACTACTCACGTCGTCGTTTCGGACCTGCGCCAGGGAGAACTTGCAGACTTGATGAAACTCAGGCGTGATTCCATTCATGTCATCCCCAATGGTGTCGACCTAAGCCGCTTCTACAAACTTGAAACGCTCACCCAGAAATTAATCGATAAAACCCATTTGCTCGAAGCATCGCCCATATTACTTTTGCCTGTGCGCATTACACCGCGCAAAAATATCGAACTCGCCCTATGGACTCTGGCGGCTCTGAAAAAAGATTTCCTGCAGGCTGCCCTGGTCGTAACAGGTCCGCTCGGACCGCATAACGCGAACAACATAAAATATTTTGAAACCCTTACCAACTTGCGCAAACAATTGGGCTTGGAAGGTTCTGCTCATTTTCTCACCGGGCTGCACGAGGGCTTTTTGCCTCATGAAGTTATCGCCGATCTTTTTCGTGTGGCGGATGCGCTCTTCTTCCCCAGCCGCGAAGAAGGATTCGGCATTCCGCTCATCGAAGCGGGATTCAGTCATCTGCCGGTTTTTTGCGCCGATATTCCCCCGCTACGAAAACTGGGTCTGGACGATGCTCGATATTTCTCGCCCGAGGAAGATCCCGCTAATATTTCTAAAATGCTCGCAGATTATTTTCATGCATCCATGCCTGCGCGCCTTGCCTTGCGGGCGCGGGCGTTCTTCCGCTGGGAGGCGATCTATCGTCAGCACATCGCGCCTTTGCTCTTGAACCGCTCTTTTGGAAGTTGAGCCCCTAACAGGGCAGAGAAGGAGAGATTGCAATGCAAAGACATTCCGATTTCAACCCCGTACACACCATCCTCGTCCCCTTCATCCACAATGGGCCCGGTCTGCATGCTCTCGATGCTGCGCGACAATTCGATTCGGATATCATCCTTGTGGGCGTTGTCGTTGTGCCGGATGGTCAATCTCTCAGCACAGGCGCGGCATCGGCACGCGCATTGCGTCGAACCTTGCGCGTTTATGGCAGGGATAAACGCATCGCCAGCAAAACTCAGGTGATCGTTTCGCATCAGCCCTGGAATGAGCTCTCGAACTTGATCCAGGATGAAAACCCGGATCTGCTCCTTCTTGAATTTGATTCACATCTCAAAGCCTTGTGCGTCACTGTTAGTGACGTGCTCGCCAGACCACCCTGCGACGTGGCTCTGGTGCGAGGGAAAATTTCCAGTAAGCCGAAACAGGTTCTGGT
>CAZYLM010000309.1:0-2977 GCA_964648645.1 uncultured Anaerolinea sp. | reverse complement strand
CGTGAAGGCGGTCTGACCGTCGGTGCTGGTGTCGTCACCAAGATCATTGCGTAAGGCAAATAGAAATGGCTAAACAAAAGATCCGCATCCGTCTCAAGGCTTACGATCATCGTGTTCTCGACCAATCCGCCAAGCGGATCGTCGAGACCGCGGAACGCACAGGCGCCCACGTGGTCGGTCCCGTGCCCTTGCCAAGCAAGAAGGAACGCTATACAATACGGCGCTCTTCCTTCATTGACAAGGACTCTCATGAGCACTTCGAAATCCGTACCCACAATCGTTTGATCGATGTGTTGGATCCGGACTCGAAGACCATCGATATGCTGATGCGGTTGAATTTACCCGCGGGCGTTGATATCGAAATCAAAATCTAGTTTGTCAATATAACGCGCTGAACGCGTTTCATTGAGACGGCGCAAGAGTCGGCTTGCGCGCGGACAAAAGGTCCGCCTCGCAGGCCGTCTGACTGTGCCGTACGGAGATGATGTGGTTGTTGCCCCAACCGGCAGTCTCGTCAATATCTTGTAAAGGAGAAATTTGAGCATGTTGAAAGGGCTGATAGGTCGCAAGATCGGCATGAGCCAGATCTTCGATGAGCAAGGCGTCGCGTATGCGGTGACCATCATCGAAGCTGGCCCATGTTTTGTTACCCAGGTTCGCGCGCCGGAAAAAGAGGGTTATTCCGCCGTACAACTGGGCTTTGGCGAAACAAATCCCAAACGCCTCTCACAAGGCGAAACCGGGCATTTGAAAGCCAATGAGATTCCCCCCCTGCGTTTCCTCCGCGAATTCCGCGCCAAGGACCACGGCTTGAAAGTCGGTGACAAGGTGACTGTCGGCGACGCATTTGTGGTTGGTGAGCGCGTGGATGTGATCGGCATTAGCAAAGGTAAAGGCTTTGCTGGTGGGGTAAAGCGCTACCACTTCCACGGTATGAACGCCACTCATGGTACATCGGATCGCAACCGTGCCCCTGGTTCGCGCGGCTCCGGCACCACGCCGGGACGTGTGTATAAGGGTTCCCGCGGCGCTGGACATATGGGTGTTGACCGCGTCACTGCGCAGAACATTAAGGTCGTGATGGTGGATCCGGAACGCAACCTGATTGCCATCAATGGCGCTGTTCCCGGCGGCAAGGGGAGCGTCATCATGATCAAGGAGTCGCGCAAGCAGTAAGGCGCGCAGGAACCGGAGCGATTAACCCATGAAAGCAGATGTTCTTGATATGAAGGGTAACAAAGTGCGCGAGATCGAACTTCCCGCAAAACTTTTCGAAGCCCCCGTAAATGTAGATTTGATGCACCAGGCTTATACGCGTCAGATGGCGAACGCCCGCCTTGGCACGCACGATACCAAGGTTCGCGGAGAAGTTCGCGGCGGCGGTCGCAAGCCTTGGAAGCAGAAGGGAACCGGCCGTGCCCGTCAGGGTTCGAGACGTGCGGCGCAGTGGGTCGGTGGTGGTCGTATCCACACCCCCCATCCCCGAAGTTATGAATTACGGATGCCCAAAAAGATGCGCCAGGCGGCTCTCCGTTCGGCATTGTCTGTGAAAGCGTCCGAAGCCTCCATCGTCGTTGTGGATGACCTCACCATTGCCGAGCCCAAAACCAGGCAGGTGGCGGAGGCGCTTGGCAACCTTGTCGGCGCATCCACCGCATTGGTGTTGATGCCTGTCCGCGACCAGAATTACGACCTCGTGATGCGGACCGCAAACAACATTGAGAGCGCCAAAGTGCTGCTCGCAAGCTATTTGAACGTGCGCGACCTGCTCAATTTCGAAAAGGTCGTTTTACCCGTAAAAGCGATTGATGCGCTGGTTGCGCATCTTGGATAGGAGAGAGACATGGCCGATCTTTATAGTGTCCTCGTCCGCCCATTGGTGACTGAAAAGTCGAATGTTCAATCGAGCAAGAAGGGTCATTACACATTTGTCGTCCGCAATGATGCCACGCGTGCTGTAGTGAAGGATGCCCTTGAAACCCTGTTCGATGTCACCGTGGCGCGTGTGAATATTATCAACGCCCCTGCAAAGCGCGGCCGTCGCGGTCGATCCCGCCGATTGGTGGTTCGCCGCCCCGCTTTCAAAAAGGCGATCATAACCCTTGCCGAGGGTAGCAAGCCCCTCGAGATATTTGAAGGGGTGCAATAATGGCAGTTAAAAAGTACAAACCGGTGACCCCCGGCATGCGTGATATGACGGGGCATACCTTTGAGGAAATCACCAAGTCCGCCCCCGAGCGTTCCCTGCTCATAATCAAAAAGCGTTCTGGCGGACGCAATGCCTATGGGCGTGTGACCGTTCGCCATCGTGGTGGTGGTGCCCGCCGGTACATCCGCATGGTGGATTTCAAGCGCGAGAAGCATGGCATCCCTGCCAAGGTTGCGGCGATTGAGTACGACCCGAACCGCACAGCACGCCTTGCCCTCCTTCATTATGCTGATGGTGAAAAACGCTACATCGTCTCCCCTTTGGACCTAAAAGTGGGTGACACCATCATTTCCGGACCCAACGCAGAGATCCGTTCCGGTAATTCGCTGCCGATCAGCAATATCCCTGTCGGTACGATGATCCATAACATCGAGATGAAACCTGGCAAAGGCGGGCAGCTTGTCCGTTCGGCAGGAGGCGCAGCTCAGTTGCTAGCTAAAGAAGGCGACTTTGCCCAGATCCGCATGCCCTCCGGCGAGGTTCGTCTGATCCATCAGGTCTGCTATGCGACCATTGGTCAGGTTGGCAATCTCGATCACAGCAACGTCAAACTTGGCAAGGCAGGTCGTAAGCGCCACCTTGGCATCCGCCCGACCGTCCGGGGTACTGCGATGAGCCCTCGCGACCATCCACATGGTGGTGGTGAAGGTCGACAGCCCGTCGGTCTTCCCGGTCCGAAGTCGCCTTGGGGTAAGCCCACCCTTGGTAAGAAGACCCGCCTTAATAAGAAGACGGATCAGTACATTGTGCGTCGTCGTAGCAAGACGA
>CAZYLM010000308.1:0-2979 GCA_964648645.1 uncultured Anaerolinea sp. | reverse complement strand
TTCAGACTGACCAGATCGACAATGAGATGGTTGGCGCGTTGACCTCGGAGTTGGGTCGCTTGTGTGGTTTTGACCCGTTGGGGATTCAAGACCTGATCGACTCTTCCGGTCCCGGTTGGTACCTGCCCATGTGTGAAGGGACGCGCGAAGAAGCGCAGCGATTGCTTTCCATCAACCCGGGCGGGTTGGTTATTCAGGAATATTCCTCGCGCTATTACTTCCGCGGCGGGCTGGCTCCGCAGGCGGTCGGGTATACCCTTGCTATTTCACCCGAGCAATTAAATCAATATAAGCGGCTCGGTTACAGCGGTGGTGAACGAATTGGTCAAACAGGGGTTGAGGAGTGGGCTGAAGACTATTTAGCTGGAAAGCATGGCGGTACGCTTCGTATAGTCAGCCCAACGGGACAGATCATCTCCACCCTTGGGCAAAGTGCTCCAGAGCCTGCTGATTCGGTCTACCTCACCATCGACAGTAATTTGCAGTTTTACGCGCAAGCGGCTGTGGAATTCTTCCGCGGCGCGATCGTGGTCATGGAGGTGGATACAGGCCGCATTCTGGCAATGGCGTCTGGTCCAGACTTTGATCCGAATGTTTTTGATGGGGACAACCCCAATAACATTGCTCTAAACAGCCTGTTGAACGATACCCGCACCCCATTGCTTAATCGTGCGGCTCAGGGACAATTACCCCTTGGCTCGGTCTTCAAGATCATCACCTTCTCCGCCGCTCTCGAAAGCGGATTGTATTTGGCAAACACCGAATACGATTGTCAGTACGAATTTACAGAATTATCCGATCAGGTCCGCCATGATTGGACGTGGCAACACTGTCAGGATCGTATCGCTGCGGGTAAATTCTGTAATACCACCGACAGCACGCCTTCGGGTTTGATCACCTTACAGGAAGGCTTGATGCGCTCGTGCAACCCGTATTTCTGGCATATCGGCAACGATCTCTTTACGAATTGGAATCGTGGGAACGACATTGCAAACATGGCGCGTGGATTTGGGCTGGGTTCCCCGACCGGTATCCAGCAAATACCGGAGGAAGCGGGTCAAATTCTTGACCCGGCAACCCAACTGGACGCGGTCAATCAGGCGATCGGTCAGGGTACTGTTCTAGTTACTCCGCTGCAGGTTGCACGCTTTATGGCGGCAATTGCAAACGGCGGTACGCTGTATCGTCCGCAGATCGTGGAAAAGGTGCAGCCTGTTGAAGGCGACCCGGTTTTGATATTCAAGCCTGAAGCACAAGGAAATCTTCCGCTTCGGCAGGAGAACCTTGATATTTTGCGAGAGGCATTATTGATGGTGGTCGAGAATCCCAAAGGGACGGCGCGCTTCAACATGCTTGGCTTGCAGTTCAAAGTGGCAGGCAAAACCGGCACCGCTGAATCAGGCAGTGGCAAACCGCACGGCTGGTTTGCCGGTTACACGTTGAATGAAGCCAACACCGACCTGCCCGATATTGCCATTGTGGCGGTGGGGGAGAACATCGGCGAAGGCTCTGAATTTGCCGTACCTTTCTTCCGCGCCATGGTGGAAACGTATTATTACGGAAGCCCGCAGCGCCAATATTACGACTTTGGTCAGATCGGGTATCCGCCATTTACACCCACACCGCCATCGGGCGGAGTGATTCCGTAAACATAGATGACGGTCACCCTCGAAGTGGCCGTCATCTGAGGCGATCAGGTGACAAAGGCACACGGTCTTATCGTCAAAGCCCAATCCGGTTTCTTTTGGGTGGATACCGGTTCGAGTATTATCGTTTGTCAACTACGCGGCAAACTCAAGCAGGGGAAAGCCAAAGGCGATATCGCTGCCTTGGGGGATAAGGTGGATATTACGATTTTGGATGACGGCACCGGGGCAGTTGATTCCGTCCATGAGCGGACCCAGCTCATCGCGCGGCTCGATCCGCGCCCAGGCGGAGTCTACCAACAGGTGCTTTTAGCCAACCCGGATCAGGCGGTCTTCGTCTTCGCGTGCGCAAACCCCCACCCAAAATTAAGAATGCTCGACCGTTTCCTAGTCATTGCAGAGAAACAGAAAATCCCGATCGTGATCGTTGCGAATAAGGTCGATGTTGTGCAGGATCCTCAAACCATCTTTAGGATGTATGAGTCGATCGGTTATCGCGTTATTTATACATCTGCCAAGACCGGAACCGGGCTTGATACTCTCCGGTCGCAGTTGCAAAACAAACTCAGTGCCTTCGCCGGGCCCAGCGGTGTGGGTAAGTCCAGCCTGCTCAATGCGCTTCAACCTGGTCTGGGGCTTGCGGTAAACGAAGTCAGTGCGGCAGTCAATAAGGGGCGGCACACCACTGTGACCCGGCAAATGTTCGCACTTGATGGCGGCGGGTATGTCGCCGACACCCCCGGCTGGAAGTCGCTGGGGTTGTGGGATACCGAACCGGAGGAGATCGATGCGTATTTTCCCGAGATGCGCCATCTTGTAGCCCATTGTCAATTCAGCGACTGCACCCATCAGCATGAGCCGGGCTGCGCCGTTCTTGCGGCGTTGAAAGAGGGAAAGATTTACCCAGAGCGGTATGATTCGTTTGTAAAGCTTCGTTCAGGGCGGGACTGAAAACGATCAAAATTCGCGCCTCATTCATTGCATAAAAAGTCGAGCGTGCCGAACCATTTCCACACTTGACACCTGAAACCTTGAACCTGATACTTGAAACTTATGGATAACTGGAATCTCCTCGGGCACGAATGGGCGGTGGACATGCTTCGCCGTCATGTGGCGCGTGGAGAGACGCGTCATGCCTATCTTTTCGCTGGCGCTCCCGGTTTGGGGCGTCGGACGCTGGCACTGCGCCTTGCCCAGGCATTAAACTGCGAAAAGCCCATTTCTCCGGGCGAGCCTTGCTTAACCTGCCGTACGTGTAAACAGATCGAAGAGATGAGGCACCCCGACCTGGCTATCCTTCAATCTGTGGATGATGAAGGGAATGCCAAAGAAG
>CAZYLM010000307.1:0-2991 GCA_964648645.1 uncultured Anaerolinea sp. | reverse complement strand
TCAGGGGTTTGGGCATGGAGACCTCCAATAATTTTTACGCACCCAAGGATACCACAAGCAATAGGCATACCATGTGACGGTATCGTTTTTTCATAAAGGGTTAGACCGAAAAAGTGTAAATCTTTTCAAACCTTCAAGCTTTTGATCCGCAATCGGTTTTGGGCGCATGTCCAACCAGGTCGCATCTAAACTCTTTGAGGATAATCCTGTTACTACAGGGATTTTTTCGTTATTACGAGAAGTATAATAGAGTCTTATGTTACGTATTCGCTTGTTCGGTCTTCTTCAAATCTTCGACAACGATAAGCTTCTGACACCTTTAACCCCTCCGAAGGTATCATCTCTCCTGGCGTATCTGCTTCTTCGAAGAGAACATCCTGCCTCGCGCGACCAAGCTGCATTTTCGCTATGGCCAAACATTCCTGAAGCTGAGGCGCGTTCCAATTTACGACGCCATCTTCACTTGTTGCGGCGCAGCCTGCCCCAAACTTCTCCAGACATCCCCTGGGTGAACGCTGATCACGAATCTCTGCAATGGAATCTTTACTCCAATTACCAGCTAGATCTACTCGTATTCGATGAGACCGCCAAGCGAGCCAACTCTATCATAGATAGACCAAATGAAAAGATATCACTTTTACAATCAGCGGTTAATGTATACAGCGACGATTTACTGGAAGGCTTTTATGAGGACTGGGTTCTGATCGAACGAGAACGCCTACGCAATCAATATGTTAATGTTTTGGAGAATCTAGCAGCAGCCCAGGAAGCTACAGGTGACACGCGTGGTGCAATCACAACATCCAAAAACTTGTTGATCAACGACCCATTACGAGAGGAAGTTCATCGGCAATTAATGCAACTATATTACTGGGCGGGCGACCGCGCAGCAGCGCTTCGCCAATACGAGGAATGCAAACGGTTGTTATGGGAGAAATTCAATGTTGTACCCATGGCTGAGACCCGTGCCATAAGCGAGGCGATAGCCGACAGTCAGATCATCCCACGAAAAATTTCCACTTTCCCGAATTCCGATCCGGTTCACCTTGGCATACCGACAAATATGCTTCCTGAGAAGAGCGGACCTGCGCCAAATTTGGAGTCCAAAGCCAGGAAAACGCCATCACAACCTTTCCGTTCCATGCCAACCCTTCGAAAATTATTGGTTCTGCTGTTGGTCACATTTTTGTTTCTAGCTGGGATATTCACAATATCCCAAATTTTCACTCGTAGGAACATTCCCTTAGAATATATTACCTTCAGCGGACCAAGCGTCGCCCAAGATACTTGGCTGACGCCTGAATTCCCAGATTCCACTTTTGATCCCGGATTTCCGCAGACGCCCTTCAAAGATTATACGCAGGCACACTTGCAATACTACGGAGCTGGGCTCGACCGGTTTCTTATACGGTTCGACCTGAGCGCGACCCCAGCCAATACCAAGGTCGAAACTGCCACCTTATCCATTTACTTTGAGACATGGATCTCCGATTCGGGAGACAACGCACTTCAAAGAGCTTATCCCGCAACAGTGACAGCTTATCTCATCTCGCAGCCCTGGCAAGTAGAAACCACCACGTTCAACGTTCCATGGTCGCAGCCGGGGTTGTCATCCGGTACCGATTTTACAGCTACCGCGCTGGACAGGCAGCTTATTAATGGAACAAATTGGTTGACGTTCGATATCACATCCGCAGCTCTTACCTGGCTGGATCAACCGGGCGAAAATTGGGGGGTCATGCTCAAAATCACAGATGCAACCGAAGGGGTTGCCCATTACTGGCTGGATACAACCGAGTATCCAGAAATGACACGCCGCCCACGATTATTGCTCACCTATCATAGCGATTAATTAAACGAAGTATAAATTCAGCTTTTTCACGATTATTCAATCAGCCCCCCATTAAATTTTTAACTCCTTTCAAAACTGATATGGATTTACCCGGGTCCAGATGCCTCACGGACGCTTTTCGGACGCTCCGTGGACACCTCGCTTTTACACTGATTGTCATGTAATCTTTCGAGGCGCCCACATACCAGACGCCAGACCAGAAAACCCGAATCTGAAAGGAAAAGAATATGTCAAAAATGTCATGGCTCGTCCGTATCGTTGTTTTAATTGCCTGCGTATCCATGCTATTACTTGGAAGCCCCCATAACGCAAATGCTGCTTCAAAGAAAATGCCATCACCGAACCGCGATGGCGCGCCGATGTCCACCCCGGCGTTGTACGACACCGGTTCGCCATCATTGCAGGATATCTGGGTGGATCCTGTCATTGGAAATGATACCAATGATGGATCCACCCCTGCCACAGCCTTCCGTACATTGACGGCTGCCTGGAACAGTATTCCAATGAACGTCTCGCTCATCCAGGGTATACGGATTAATCTTCAGCCTGGCACCTACCCGGAGAACTCCCTGCCGGTCTACTGGGAAGCAAGGCAAGGTACCTATGCAGCTCCTATTTGGATACGGGGGAATGGAAGTTCCCGCAACCAGGTAACCTTACAAGGAGGAATGAATATATATGATACGGCGTATATCTACTTCGAAAATTTCACTGCAAGTTACAACGGCGACGTATTTCATTGTGAATTATGCGATCACGTTTTGATCCGCAACGTGGTCTTCAACGGCGGCGGTGCAGCGCAGGAAACAATAAAAGCCAACC
Organism: uncultured Anaerolinea sp.; assembly: GCA_964648645.1. Classification (GTDB taxonomy): domain Bacteria; phylum Chloroflexota; class Anaerolineae; order Anaerolineales; family Villigracilaceae; genus Villigracilis. The sequence continues at coordinate 317 of CAZYLM010000307.1, read as the reverse complement.
AGTCACAGCATCTCTACGTCGAGAACAGCGACCTCCGTGGAGCGTACGAAAACGTGATCGATTATGTGGCAGTCCAATACGGGCATATCGTCTACAACCGCATCCATGGCGGGGATGATTGGTGTGTGTATGTCAAGGGCGGCTCGGCGTATATGCTTTTAGAAGCGAATACCATCTACGATTGTGGTACAGGCGGGTTTTCTGCGGGTCAGGGAACAGGCTTTCAGTATATGGTTGCACCCTGGATCCAATATGAAGCATATGATATCAAGGTCATTAATAATGTCATTCACGACACGGATGGCGCAGGGCTGGGA
>CAZYLM010000306.1:0-2992 GCA_964648645.1 uncultured Anaerolinea sp. | reverse complement strand
CCTGTGGTAAACTCGCGTGCGTTGTCTGGTACGTTATATAATACGTGCCTTTCCGTTCCCGGCGGGCCCACGGCTCGAACAGGAACAAACCCATGGAAAGGAGGTTTTCCCACATGCGTAATTACGAACTGATGTGCATCATCCAGCCCGACCTGGACGAGACGGCCATGACTGGCGTGCTCGACAAGGTCAAAGGTTGGATCACTGAGTCCGGCGGAAGCGTGGATAAGGCTGAGGTATGGGGTCGCCGCCGAATGGCGTACACCATCAACAAGCACCGCGAAGGTCAGTACGTTCTGTTGAACGTCACCATGAACCCCGCCGCCGCCTCGGAACTCGAGCGCAACCTGCGCTACCAAGAGTCGATCATGCGGCATATGCTTTCTGCGATCGGAAACTAGCTTTACCCGGCAATCTATTAGGAGTGACTTATGAGCCGAGGACTTAACAAAGTACAGATCATCGGGCACCTGGGCAAAGACCCCGAGATGCGCTACACCCCCAGCGGCAAACCCGTGACCACATTCACAGTGGCGGTCAGCCGAACCTGGAACAGCGCGGACGGCGAACGCCATAACGAGACCGAATGGTTCAACGTGGTGGCGTGGGGCACTCTGGCGGAGATCTGCAAGCAGTATCTCGTCAAGGGACAGCAGGTCTATGTGGAAGGACGCCTGCAAACCCGGCGCTGGGATGACAAAGAAGGCGTCAAGCACACCAGCGTGGAGATCGTCGCCAACGAAATGATGATGCTCGGCGACCGGCGTGAAGCGAACAACCATTCAGACACCTCCCCTGCCGAAACCTCGAACGGTGCGGCAGAAGAGGAATTCCCGTTCTAGCAAAACCCTCTCACACATAGGGCACAACAGTCAAGGAGGATTTTCACGTGGAAAATCTTGTCCCTTCGCTCTGTGTAAAGCATGCCCTTCATGTTGAAACAAATCTGGAGTAAAAAATGAGTGACGAAAGACCCACAAGCGGCGGCGAAGGCGGCGGGGAACGCCCCGAACGCGGCGATCGCAAATTCTTTGCGAAACCCAAGTTCTGCCAGTTCTGCGCCGACAAGACCCTGACCATCGATTATAAAAAGGTCGACCTTCTGCGCAAGTACGTGACCGAAGAAGGCAGCCTGCGCCCGCGCCGCCAGACCGGCGCCTGCGCCAAACACCAGCGCCTCGTTGCGGCAGCGGTGAAACAGGCGCGCCATGTTGCGCTCCTGCCCTTCGCCAACCGCGGCATCGATTAACCATCGCAACACACGCGGGGCATGGGCACAGGTCCATGCCCCGTAATTATTTCAAATAATTCATAGACCTGACAGGTTTTTGAAACCTGTCAGGTCTATAAGGAATACGACCCATGTCCAACGAATCGGGCAGAAAGCCCGTAATGCACAAAAAACATGTCGCCCGCCTCGAGCGCGAACAGCAGCAGACCCGCCTCATCCTTTATGCCTTCATCGGCATCCTGGCGGCTGTCGTTCTGCTGCTCCTCTACGGCTGGCTCGACATCAACTACTTCCAACTTAACCGCCCCGTCGCCCAGATCGGTGACGTCAAGATCACCGCCAAGGAATTCGAACCGCGCGTTCGTCTCCGCAGGCAGCAGCTGCTGGATAATTACTTCCAGTACCAGCAGTACCAGCAATACTTCGGCATGGATATGAGCTCGCAACTGCAGAGCATCCAGTCGCAACTTGACTCGCCGGAGACCATCGGTCAGACCGTCCTCGACGAAATGATCGACGAGCAGCTTATCCGGCTCGAAGCCGAAAAGCGCGGCATCACTGTCAGCGAGGCGGAGCTCAATAAGCGCCTCGAAGAAGGGTTCAACTATTACCCGGATGGAAGCCCGACCCCTTCGCCGACCCCCACCGCGATCGAAATGCCGACCGAACCGGACAGCATCCTCGAATTTGTGACACCCACCCCGGATGTGACCGCCACGCCTCTCAACTCGCCGACGCCTGAATCCACGCCCACAGCCTCTCCCCAGCCGACAGTGGAAGGCGCAACCGCTGAGCCGACAGCAACCCTCGAATCGACTGCAACACCGACCGCCACCCTGCCCCCCAGCGCAACACCGACGACCGGTCCCACATCCACGCCCCTCCCGACCGCAACGCCTTTTACCGAGGAAGGATTCACCGACCTGATGAAGCGGACGAATGAAAATCTCGGCAAGTATGGGCTTCAGGAGACGTATATCCGCACCTTCTTCGAGAACCAGATCCTGCGCGAGAAACTCGAAGAGATCATCGCCGCCGACGTCCCGAATTACGAAGTCCAGCTTCGCGCCCGGCACATCCTGGTTGCAGATGAAGTGACCGCAAAAGACCTGATCGAAAAGCTCAAGAACGGCGCAGACTTTGCTGAACTCGCCCGCGAATATTCCACCGATACCGGTTCCGGCGCCCAGGGTGGTGACCTTGGCTGGTTCGGTAAGAATGCAATGGTCGCCGAGTTCGAAACAGCGGCTTACGCCCTCGAGAACCCCGGTGACTTCACCCTTGAACCGGTTCAGTCACAGTTCGGTTATCACATCATCCAGCTGATGGGCAAAATGAACCGCCCGCTGACAGACAGCGACTACAAACTTGCCCAGGATGTGGAATTCCGCAAATGGCTCGACGCTGCCCGCGAAGAATACGGCGTCGAAACCTTCGACTTCTGGAAGAGCCGCGTGCCGAGCGAGCCGAACTTCATCACCATCTCGACCGAAGCCGCTGAGGCGCAGTTGACCTCGCAAGCCGATTCCCTCAACACGCTTGAAGCGTCGAACAAAGAGACCGAAACGCCGAAACCGTAAAGGCAAGTAACGAGTTACCGGAAACAAGAACCCCGCCCCAGAAATCTGGGGCGGGGTTTTCTACTACCCATGAATAGACAGGGATTCGGGGAAGTAAGTCAAAAACTTTTACCTGATATTTTCAACGGTTGGCACCGCCGCGACTCTTAACGACAACATTCCTTGCAAGGGTTTTAAATCG
>CAZYLM010000305.1:0-3005 GCA_964648645.1 uncultured Anaerolinea sp. | reverse complement strand
TCTCGTCATATACCCAGACGCCGAGCGCGAACCCCGTCAGTTGGGAGCCGATCAGAGAAATGAGCTGACCGAACCAGATGATGAAAAATGTCCGCAAACCATTGGTGGGTTGGGTGGTCATGATTACCTTCGATCTTTGTCAGGAAGTTCAGGATTGTAACATCCGTGCCAAGTATGCGCCCTTCGGAAAGCCTCACTTTCAGACCTTGTAACTCACCTTACGCGAATAAATTATTCCTGCATGAAGCGCCCTACGAATGAGCTCCTCAACGTTCACTCGTCGCTCCGCTCAGCGGGAGTGCGTAAGATAAGGTTGTAATTCCCAAACCGGGGTGCTAGAATAATTCTGCAAGAGTTCCATCGCACTCGACGATCAATCCATAAGTTATTGCCGCCACGGAGGAGCCACGATGATCCCGATCAACGATATTTCTCACCATCAGGGGAGCTGCGATTTCAAAAAATTCAAGACCAGGTCCCAGGGGGTCATCATGAAAGCCGGGCAGGGGTCCAAGGCAGATGAAAAATTTTTAAAATTCAGGGCAGACGCCATGCTGGAAAAAGTCCCGTTTGGAACATATTGGTTCTATGATGAAAGCTACAAGCCCAAGGAACAAGCGGCGCTGTGGGTCAATACCATCAAAGACAACCCCGGCGGGCTCGGCGCATGGCTGGACCTCGAAGATTGGGAGCCGGGTCCGTATAACACCTGGCAACACTGGAAGGAATTAATGGAGGAGTTCAAGACCCTGCTGCCCTCCGTGACCCTGGGCGTCTACACCCGCCAGAATTACTTCAACCATCAGGTGGGGAGTAATTTTGCATACTTCGTCCAGCATCCGCTCTGGGTGGCAAGTTTCAACACAGGTCCAATGCCCGACCTGCCCATTGGCTGGACGACGTGGACGATCTGGCAATACACCAACACGGGAGACGGCCACGCGCACGGAGTCGGTTCGGACGGCATCGACATGGACCGCTACAATATGGATGAAGCGACCTTCAAGCAGCGCTTCGGCATCAACGACACACCCACCAAGGAGACCTACCGGGTGACCGCTGACGACTCACCTCTGAATGTGCGCAGCACACCCGATGCATCGATATCGACCAATAAGAAAGGCCAGGTTTTTTTCAATGAAATCGTCGAAAAACTCGACCAAAACGCAGACGGAACCTGGTTCTACATCCGCAACGCAAGCGGCACGCTCGAAGGATGGAGCTTCGCCAAATTTTTGGAGAAAGTTGAAGATAATAAACCACCCGCCGACGGTGACGTTACCACCAACCCCGCAAAGGGTGTGACCCGCATCGAAGGCGAACGCTACGGGAGGCGCTTCTACCTGACGATCTGCAACCCCGCCGATGTGACCATCGAGGTGGTGCATCAGTACAGCAGACCCTCTGTCATTGCCAAGGCACGTAATGCAAAATTCGCTTTCAATGGGGACGACTGGATTAAGCCCACCCACAAGGTAAAGGGACCCGAGGTCTGTAATGGCAAGCAGTATCTCAACCATAAGAACTCTACGGCACCCTCCCTGATCGTCATGAAGAACGGCGCTGCGTCCATCGGTCACAAGGACCGCCCGGGTCAATGGAACGTCACAAGCGGAATCCGCTACCTGATCGAGGGCGGCGTGAACAAAATACCAAAGAACGGAACAGAGCCAAAACACACCGAAAGGCACGCCCGCTCCATTCGCGGGATAACCGGCGACGGGCGCGTCATGTTCCTGACCGTGGACGGGGAATACCCCGATAAGGGCGTCCGCTTTTGGGAGGCAGCTGAATTACTGCTCGAGTTTGGGTGCGTGACTGCCTTCGATGGCGGTGGCGGAGGCGACAGCGTGGACGTGGTCGACGGCGCGGTTGTCAATGTCCCTGATGATGACGTCAACGGAGTCCCCTCCGAGCGCGTAGTGCCGCAGACCATTCTGGTCTTCACCAGGCCGAATTGAAGTCAAAAAAAACGAAAAGACTGTATAAAAATCTGGCTCTTAAGTGCAAGTGACTGTCACCTGTGAGGTGACAGTCACTTTAAAGCAAAGCCTCTACACACGCGCCAAAGTTTTTTTGCCACTGGGTTCACATGGAAGAAAACTTGTAAATTCCCTGTCAACTCTGCCTTCACTGAGCCGCTGGCACAAGGGTTGCTTACTCTCTTATCTTGCCTGCTAGCCGGCTTTCTTCCCACGCAGGGAATTCAAGACCTTCGTCACCAACATCCCACCAGGGACGGCAAAGATAAAGGTCAACAGGCCGGAGACGATCAGCCCAAGAAGGGCAAATATCCCGATCCACAGGAAGGCATAACCGATCGGGTCGGTCTTCACCACCCCGCCTGTAGAATCTACACATTGAAGTTCATAAGCCGTTGCAGGTTCGGGATTGCCGAATTCGTCGAAGGTGGTTGTGTTGTAGGTGTTTTGCCGGGGGGTTGTGCCCTCGGGGCAGAGCCATCCGCCGGTGATGTTGATGGCAAATTCACTGAACGAGCTTAAACTGCCGATAAGAAAGAACACCGGCATGACACAACTTGCGATCACGGAAATAAGCAGGAACCAGATAATGCACCCCGAAACGGCTGTCGTTTTGGCATTGTTCATTTCGACTTCTCCTTTATCGCAGACCCTGTGCAGACCTGCGCTTTCCCCACTTTAAGCCAGTCCACCCGTAAACAAAATGACCCATTTCTCCCGAACTGTACTATAATACCGAAGTTGTCTGACAAATTTCAGGAGGCATCTTCCCATGACCAAAATCGACCTGACCGTTCATAAAGACCGCCGCGCCCGCGCCATTCAACGCGCCAAAGAGCGCAACATCATCATCCCCACCTACGCCCAAATGAAAGACCCCTCGAAAATTCCTGCAAAAATCAAGGACGAATTGAAGGGCATCGGACTCTGGGACATTCACCCGCGCAATCTCTTCCGCATCAACTGGCATAACCAACCCACCGCATCCGGCGGGACCTATGGCGGAGTCAACTTCGTCGAGCT
>CAZYLM010000304.1:0-3017 GCA_964648645.1 uncultured Anaerolinea sp. | reverse complement strand
GTGATGAACCAGGCGGTCACGATCTCTTCCGCCACGCTCCAACGCACCTTGCCGAGGCTTTCCGAAGCGCCCACCCCGATGATCGCCGAACTGACCACCTGCGATGTGCTGACGGGCAACCCCAAAAAAGAAGCGCCAAGGATCACAACCCCTGAGGTCAACTGTGTCGAAAAACTGTGGATCGGGCGTATCTTATAGAAGCGCCCGCCCAGGGTGCGGATCAACTTCCAGCCGCCAAGGGCAGTTCCCAGCGCGATGGCGGCGGCGCTTAACATCACCACCCACATGGGGACTTTAAACGAATCGATCTGCCCGCCGATCAAAAGACTGAGCGTGATGATGCCCATCGTCTTCTGCGCATCGTTCGTGCCATGGCTGAACGCCATCCCCAGTGCGGTGATGAGTTGCCCGCGCTTGAAGAAGTTATTGATCTCGATCGAAGCGTTCTGCACCAGGAAGTAGATCACGCGGGTCAACACAAAGCCTGCGGCGAACCCGAGCAAAGGGGATGTGACCAATGCGATGACGACCTTCTCCAACCCGTGAAATTTGATGGCGCCCAAGCCCGCTCCCGCCAGCACTGCGCCGACCATGCCGCCGATCAGGGCATGCGAAGAACTGCTGGGAATGCCCAGCATCCAGGTCAGCACGTTCCATGCGATCGCCCCCACCAGGCAGGCGATGATGACCTCGAGGCTGAGCGCGGAAGATTGCGCCACTTCCTCGCCGATGGTGGTTGCGACCGCCACACCGAACAAAAAGGGTCCCATAAAGTTGGCGACCGCCGTCAACCCCAGGGCGGTCCCCGGGCGGAAGGCGCGCGAGGCGATCATCGTCGCCACGATATTGCTCGAGTCGTGCACCCCGTTCAGAAAATCAAAGATCAACGCCAGGCCGATGACAATATAGATTTGGATGGACATATCCCAATCCTAACACTTCCGAGCGGTATTACCCCGTGTCAACTTTCCCAAGTTTCGGCGCAGGAATTCAGGTACAGACCAAGGATCATGGCAGTAACAAAGGTCGATCGACAAAAAACGGATCTTTCTGACTTCGCTACAACCATGGAGCAAGGGGTGAATTCCGCTTGACCCGGTGCGGGCGGGCATTTATTATTTCAAACAGCACGCTGACTCTGTAAATACGCATTTAATGCGGAGCGCAAACCCTCTAATTTTGCCGTCGAAGCTGTGAGGTGGCGCCACAGCGCCGCTTTGGGCTCCGTGGCCGACAATTTATTAGCATATCACTTTAGGAGATACCATGCATACAAGAACCCCCTGGCGATCATTATCCTCGATCACGCTTATCGTTCTAGCCCTGTGCGCCTGCCGCTTCAGCCGTGGAAGAAACCAACCAGCGCCCACCCCCGAGCTTAATCCAACAACACCTGCATCGCCCCTCTCCACCCAGACTGAAGCCCCAACACCTGAAGCACTTGCCTTTCAGGCGGGGCGCAACGATTATGTGATCGATGTGGATGGCTTCCCGCGGGAATTCATTGTTTACGTCCCTGCCGGGTATGACGCCAGCCAACCCGCGCCGCTGGTTTTCATGTTCCATGGCAGCAACCAGGGCGGACCGTTGATGTTCGAAAAAACGCGCTGGGTGCAGCAGGCGGATGAAAACAACATCCTGATCGTCTTCCCCACCGCATGGAAATACCCCCTGGTCGGCGAGAGCGGACTCCACACCAAATGGAACGATGTGACCCTGAGCAGGCTCGCCGAGCCCGGCACAGAACTGCGTGACGATGTCCATTTCGTGCGCTCGATGCTGGAGCAGATATCCGCTTCGTTCAACGTCGACCCCGCGCGCATCTACGCAACCGGTTTTTCCAACGGCGGGTCCTTTGTCTCCTCACGTTTGTTGATCGAAATGAACGACATATTCGGCGCCTTTGCCATCTGCGGGTCGGGGGTCAAAGCCGCAAATGGAGACCTGGTCTCGAACGTCCCGGCGGGGATCCATACCTCGCTCTATTCGATCATCGGCACCAACGATGAAAAGATCTCCGAAGCCACCGGCCACCCGCGCCCGTTCCCGTTCGAGGCGTCCGCGATCCTGGCGGATGAATTATTCGGCCCCACGCTGACGAACACCGCCCAGATCCTCTCGCTCGACCCATCCCAATATCAACTGATCGGGAACAACCCGAATTACACCGTCTTCCACTTCGACAAAAGCATGCTTGGGGCGGACAATGAATATATCTTCCAAATGGTGGACGGCATGGGGCACGTCTACCCAAGTGCAGACAACAACCGTTATCAACTGGACGCCGCCAAAATCTTTTGGGAGTTTTTCATCCGGCATCCGCTGAAGTGATGAGGCGCCGGGAAGCATCCCCTCCCCCAAATGGATTCATGACATTTGTTACAGCCGCAAAATAAAATTTGATTATAAAATGGGCTTGTCATTGGAGACCGAATGGCAACACACAGGGGCACACGCCAGGCTCGCTACCCAAGATTTGACGCACACTCAAATTAAGGAGAAAAAATGACCAGGCACCCCTATCCACCCGAACCGTTCCGCATCAAGGTCGTGGAACCCATCCGCCTCATTTCGCGTGAGGAAAGAGAAACGGCACTCAAAGAAGCAGGCTACAACCTGTTCCTGATGAAAGCCGAAGACATGTTCGTCGACATGTTGACCGACTCAGGCACAGGCGCAATGAGCCACGAACAATGGGCGGCGCTCATGCGCGGTGATGAATCTTATGCAGGCGCACGCTCGTTCCACCGCCTCAAGAATGCTGTTGAAGACGTGTTTGGCTTCAAGCATTTCGCCCCGACACACCAGGGACGAGCCGCCGAGAACATTCTCGCTGCGTGTTTGGTAAAGCCCGGTCAATGGGTGCCGAGCAACATGCACTTCGACACGACAGATGCTAACATCCGCGCTCGGCATGGCCGCCCTGCCAATCTCGTCATCGACGAAGCGCATGACCCCGAGAACCGTCATCCGTTCAAGGGCAACATGGACATCAACAAGCTCAAAGCCTTCATCGC
>CAZYLM010000303.1:0-3100 GCA_964648645.1 uncultured Anaerolinea sp. | reverse complement strand
GGAAGTATAATCACCCAGTATGTCCATTCTTTCAGGCAAACACATCTTGCTTGGGGTCACCGGCTCCATTGCGGCGTTCAAGGCGGCCGACTTGGCATCCAAGTTGACACAATCCGAAGCAGAAGTGGATGTGATCTTGACAGGCGCTGGAGAAAAATTCGTCACACCGCTTACTTTTCAATCTGTCACCGGCCGCCGTGCCTTCACCGACAAAGACCTATGGGGTGATGAAGCTCATGTCCTGCACGTCAACCTCGGCAAAAAAGCTGACTTGCTCGTGATCGCTCCCTGCACAGCAAACACCATCGCAAAAATGGCTCACGGCATTGCAGATAATCTATTGACAGTCATTGCGCTGGCGGCGATATGCCCGGTGTTGATCGCCCCTGCTATGGATGGAGGGATGTTCGATCACCCAGCTACGCAAGAGAATCTCGAGACGCTTCGGACTCGGGGTGTGCTGGTCGCTGGACCTGCAGCCGGGCATCTCGCCTCAGGTTTGACCGGCATCGGAAGGATGCTCGAGCCGAGGGATATTCTCGGTCATGTTCGCGTGGCGCTTGGAAAAAATGGAAATCTTGCGGGCAAAAAAGTGATTGTCACCGCCGGAGGGACGCAGGAAGCCATAGACCCGGTGCGTGTGATTACAAATCATTCATCCGGCAAACAGGGATACGCCCTCGCCCAAGCCGCACTCGATGAAGGCGCAGGGGTGACACTCATTACAACGCCTACAGGGTTAACTCCGCCAGTCGGCGCGAAAATCGTTCCTGTTAAGAGTGCGCAAGAAATGCTGGATACCTTAATGACCGAAACAGCCGATGCACTGGTCATGGCGGCAGCGGCGGCGGACTTCCGCCCGAAGGAAACGGCAAAGGATAAACTCAAGAAGCGGGATGGCATTCCGCAGATCCAGCTCGAGGCGGCGCCAGATATTCTGAAAGCCCTATTAAGCCCAGCCGGAGTCCCGAAGCGTTTCAGGGTTACAGTCGGGTTCGCGGCGGAGAGTCGCGATCTGTTGCAGAATGCGTCCGAGAAGTTAAAATCCAAAGGTTTGGATCTCATTGCCGCGAATGACATCTCAGCTCAGGACGCCGGGTTCACCGTCGAAACGAACCGCATCACGCTGTTGTTCGCGGATGGGTCGCAGGAAAATTTACCGCTGATGAGCAAGACCGAAGCGGCTGAAAAAATCATCGCTCATATCGCAAGGTTATTGGAGTAGCATGCGCATTCTGGTCATGTCGGATATTCACGCAAATTACAACGCGCTCGAGGCGGTACTCAAAGACGCCGGGGAGGTGGACGAAACCTGGTGCCTCGGCGATCTGGTGGGATATGGCCCCGACCCGAATGCCGTGGTGGAGGAGATGCGTGAGATCAAGAACCTCACCTGTCTGATGGGCAACCATGATGTGGCGGTGGTGGGCAGAATGTCCTTGGAAACCTTCAACGGCGATGCCAAGCGTTCGCTGATGTATCACGAACAGGTACTCTCCGCCAGCAATATGGATTTCATCAAATCGCTCCCGGCAAAGCTAAAAGTGCGGAGCGGGGCGACCATTGTGCATGGCAGCCCGCGTGACCCGCTGTGGGAATACATCCTCAACTCGACCACAGCCAGTTTGAATTTCAACCATTTCGAAACCGACTGGTGTTTCGTGGGTCACACTCACATTCAATGCAGTTTTACCCTGAAGAACAATTCGGATTGGGTGACCGCCGAATACGCCAAACCGGATGCTGCGCTTCCGCTTCATCCAAAGTTAATCCTCAACCCCGGCTCAGTGGGTCAGCCCAGAGATCGGGATCCCCGCGCCGCTTATGCTATCTACGACACAGAAGCCCTCACCTGGACACCCAAACGCGTCCCATACAATTTCGCCGAGGTGCAGCAGCGTATTCGCGCGGCGGGGCTGCCAGAAAAGCACGCAGTCCGAATTGGTGAAGGCTGGTAACCCCTACAAAGGTCCTCCCCGTACGGAGGGCTTTTTTTCATCGGGAGTTGTACAATATTGAGTGGAACAATTTATTATTTCCAACGTCCTTTGATCATAGAAATAACAAAGGAAAAGGAGAAATAGAAATGAAACGCCTACTGCCCTATAGTTTTGTCCTTATCGCCGCCATCATTCTGGGAGCTTGTGGCACAAGTGCATCCCGAAGTGACGATCCTTATGCCGCAGGGGCTCCCGCCCAGCCCGTCATGGATATTGCCCCCGCACCCACCATGATGTATGTGGATGAATCTGCCGCACAGGAGTCCCCCGCCAGCGGAGGCGGAGGGGAGGCGGCGAACATCGAGCGCATCGTTATTCAGAATGCTGACCTTGCCATTGTCGTCTCGGATGTGGAAGGGCGCATGGCAAAGATCCAGAAAATAGCTGAAGAAAAGGGTGGTTTCGTGGTCTCATCCAACCTTTATCAGGGATACACAAGCACGTATGAGCCTGTGCCCGAAGGCACCATCACCATTCGTGTTCCGGCTAAAGAACTGGATCAGGTATTGGAACTCATCAAGGAAGGGGCTGTTGAGGTCCAGAACGAAACCCGCTCCGGGCAGGATGTCACTGCCGAATATGTAGATCTGAAATCCCGCCTCAAGACATATCAAGCCGCGGAGCAGGAACTGACCAAGTTGATGGAAAACGCGCAGGATACCGATGAGGTTGTCAACATTTTCAACCAGTTGATGTACTACCGTGAGCAGATCGAGATCATCCAGGGGCAGATCAAATACTACGAAGAAGCCGCCGCACTCTCAGCGATCAGTGTCCGTTTAATAGCTGAAGAGACCATTAAGCCGGTGACTATCGGCAAATGGGAACCGAAAGGTGTCGCACTCGAAGCGATCCAGGACCTGCTCAACTTCTGGAAGAACTTCGTCGACTTCATGATCCGTTTTGTGATTTACACCCTGCCGGTTTTGATCACCATCGGCATTCCGTTCTACCTGGCATTCCTTGGCATACGTTGGGTCTTTCGCAAGGTCCGCGGGAACAAAAAGAAGGCTGAACCTCAGCAAACGGAAGAAAAGAAGTAGCTTGTAATCAAAACATAAAAGAGGATGGCACACAGCCGTCCTCTTTTATGTTTCGCA
>CAZYLM010000302.1:0-3110 GCA_964648645.1 uncultured Anaerolinea sp. | reverse complement strand
TACACTCACACCACAATCAGGAAGAACACAAAGGAGCGCCTTTGATATCCTTGCTCGTCCTGGAGAAACTCCAGGATTTTTATGTGGTGGGGTTAACTTGGGAAATTCAGACGCAAATTATACTAATTCCCTGCCCGGGACGGAAGTACTTTATTTGAGGTTCATTTCCTTCTTGAGGGACGTGACCAGTTCCGCCCTCTCCGCCTCCGGCAGAAAGGATTCTTCCGCCGCGGTCAAGACACATTTCTTCAACACATCGATGGGCACGTTCAATTTTTCATGCACTTGTTGGAACTCATGTGAAAGCGTGATACGCGAGATACTTGGGTCGTCGGTGTTGACCGTGGCTCTTAATCCCTGCTCCAGCATGCGCGACAGGGGATGCTTCTCGAATTCCTTCACCACACCGGTCTGGAAGTTGCTTGTCGGGCAGACTTCGAACGCAATCTCCCGTTCCTTCGCCAACGCCAGAACAGACTCATCTTCAAGTACCCGCACCCCGTGACCAATACGCTCGGCACCCAAATTCTCGATGGCATCACGCACATTCGCTGCCGGTCCCCACTCGCCTGCATGGATGGTGATGTGCAACCCGGACTGCTGCGCTTCCTTGAAAATTTCATGGAAGGGCTGGGTCTTGAACTCCGCCTCATTGCCGGCCAGGTCCAGCCCCAATAGCCCGCGCTTCATATGCTCCACCGCCAGCCATGCCACCTGCTCGGCAAGCTCTGGGCTTTCGTGCCGATTGACCGAGGCGATCAAACCGACCTTGATATCGAATTCCTTTGCGGCCTCACCCGCGCTGGTGATGACCCAGTCCATCACATCATGCAGCGGAAAGCCTTCGGCGCGGCTTAACGCCACCGGCGTAAAACGCAACTCCAGGTAGCGGACATGATCCTTCGCCGCATCCTCCACCGCTTCGCGTGTGACCCGGTGGATCACATCTGGAGATCGATAAAATAAACGCAGGGTCTTGAATTTTTCGAGGAAGTTGGAAAAGGTAAGCGGGTCTTCATCTTGCACCTGCACCAACCCGCTCAGGTTCATCATCGAAACGGGAACCGTCACCCCGTGTTTGCGGGCAATATCCAGCATGGTCGAGAGGCGCAACGAACCCTCCAGATGACGATGAAGTTCCACCTTGGGGAGGGCAATGTATCTGTTGAAGGGGGTCGTATCGTCTATCAAAACGCTTCCTCAATTACGGCGGCGTCTCTTCTTTTTGCCGCCGGACGAACCGCCCAGCTGCACAGCCGTATCACTGGGAGTCGATGCGGTTTCGCCAGTTTCGATCGGTGTGATCTCCACCCGCCGCGGCCTCGCCGCGAACGCACGGCCGATCACAAGTCCGCGCACTTCTTCGAGGAGTTGAGCGAACATCTCCGAAGCGCGTCCTTTGTATTGTACCAGCGGGTCGCGCTGGGCATAAGCCTCGAGACCTATCGAAACTCTTAAGGCTTCGACCTTCGTCAGGTATTCCACCCAAAGTTCGCTGAACGCACCCAGCAGCAACTGGCGATGGACTTCGTTCAAAACATACTTGCCGATCTCCGAGGATAAAAACCCCACTTCAGACTCGCTCAAACTTGATGGGGCATCATTCAGCCTTGCCTCGCCGAAGGCGATCCGTGCCGCCGGACCGAAATCCGCGAGCTTGGTGGCGTTCTGACTCAGGCGGGCGAACTCACTCTGCCCCCAGGATTCCCGCAACGCCTCTTCGGCAGTTTCAAGATGATTCATCACATCATCGGCAACAGATTCGGCATCCCGGCCCTCAACCAACTTCGCGGCGTAAAAGGCATACGCAAACCGTGTAAAGAGCTGTTTTACCTGCCGGTGGGTCTTTTGGTCGAAAGCAGTCCGTGTGCCCTGGGAAAGGGTGATCAGCAGGCGTAATTTACCTGAATCGGTCGAGACGTCTTCCCGCGTCAACAACACGTCGATGTCGCGTGCGATCTGGGCATTCAAACGTTCGCGCTTCTTTTCGAACGCATCATGCGAGGTGTTCAGCAGGATATCAGAGAGTTCATCCCAATCCGAGGGGAGTGGACTCTGCCATTGGATCTGCTCGCCCACCCGGTTCTGAATGGCGCCAATCACTCGTGTTGCACTGATAACGGTCAACTGGCTGGAGAGCAACTCCTGAATATCGTCTTTTGCATCCTCGGGGTCCTCGGCCAGTTTTTTCAACAGGTCGTTCCCGGGCTTGAGAGCCAGACGCGTCAGACTGTTGATCTCTTCGATCAATTTCTGCGGTTTGGGGTCGTCTTCACGGTCGCGCAGCGTTTGGAAGAAGGTATCCAGCGCGTCTTCACGTTCGGCGATCTGCGCACCGAGAGTTTCACCTGTCCGTGCAATGAGCTGTTCGATGGCATGCAGGGCATGGGCATATTCAGCTTCGATGGATTTGGCAACAAGGTCGAGAGTGGACTGCCGAATAGCCTGCCCTGAACTTGTAGAAGGGTCGGAGGGATTTATTTCATCGAGCAAAAGTTTGAATCCGAAAGACGGGAATAATCCATCCTTCGACTCGAACGGCGGTTGGACTTGTTCCAACCAGGCCAGCAAACGCCAGGGACCTTCCTCATCCGCCAGGCCTGCTTGCACGCGTTTTGTGACTTCATTGTCAAGCATTTCCGCCACATCGCCGCTCAAATCTTCCTTGACGAAGATCTTGTCGCGCTGCAGGTAGATCTGCTGGCGCTGGGTGTTCAAAACATCGTCGTATTCGAGCAAATGCTTGCGGACATCAAAGTTCGCGCCTTCGATGCGATGCTGCGACTGTTCAATGACACTCGCCACAAGGCGTGCCTCAAGCGGCAGCGAGTCATCCACCTTGAGGCGTTCCATCAAGGCGCTGACCTGCGCCCCGCCCTGAATGCGCATGAGGTCATCCTGTAATGAAAGATAAAAGCGCGAAGAACCGGGGTCGCCCTGGCGCGCAGCACGACCGCGCAACTGATTATCGATGCGGCGGGCTTCGTGACGTTCCGAGCCGATGACATGCAGACCGCCTAATTCCTTCACGCGTTCCATATCATCGAAATAGCCAAGGAAATTCCTGACTTCGGCTTCGTACAAACCATACGCCGACGGGTCAAGCTTCT
>CAZYLM010000301.1:0-3121 GCA_964648645.1 uncultured Anaerolinea sp. | reverse complement strand
CCCGCCGCCTTCCCCTGAATGTATTCCCCTGAACAGGGGTTTTTTCTTTTTTATACATGAACTATTTTGGGGGTATGGATGCTCTGCCAGGCCTGCGCCCCCATGAGTGGAACTTGATTGTCTCGCCCTCTCGGGCGCGGATATTGGTTGCCATTGCTCAGCTCGCAAATCACATGGAATTGACCGTGTTGGATTGCGGCCGGCAATTCGACTCCTCCATCGTGGCGCGGGCTGCAAAAGGACGGGTCGATGTGATCGACCGGATCAAAGTCCAGCGGGCGTTTACATGTTACGAGGCCGCGAGGCTGCTGGAACGGCTGCCAAGCGGAACGATGCCAGTCATTGTCCTCGATTTTCTCTCAACCTTCCAGGACGAGAACGTAAAAATGCGGAAGCGCTGCTACCTTTTGGAAGTTTCGATCAGCCATTTTCAGCGCCTGAGCCGCAAGGCGGGGCTGGCTGTCGGTGTGGATTCATCATCCCTTGAGGTTACGCCTCTCTTCGAACGGCTCCGAGCCGCTGCACCAAAAGTGTCGAATTATGAATCGACCTCGCAACCGCAGGGACAATTGAGGTTCCTGTAATGGGAAATGTAACCCCCACCGTCACCGATCTGCTGCATGCCGAGGAAGCCAACTTGGCGAAATTCCGCAGGGCATTGCGCCGCGAAGACCAGCTTGTGTTCGACGACTTATTCGCCGCCGCGTACAAACATCGCGCCGCCGCCGCATATGCGGGGCATCTATTGCCGTTCGAGACCTTTCTGCTCGCCATGCAGATCGAGGACCATAAAGAAGTCATGCACCTGCGTGAAGAGATTCGGAACCTGAGAAGATTACTGGAAGCCTTCCATGCAAACAACGATAAGTGAGTACACAGGCTGGCTTTTGGATGTGTATCCACACCCTGTGCGCGGCGTTGCGCTGTGGCTGTTATGCGATGACGGCAAACGCCGCCGCCTGCAGCAGGAATTCCCGGCCACCTTTTACGCTGCCGGGAAGACTCATCGCCTGCGGGATTTGTGGAAGTTCCTTGCCAGCCAGCCTTTGCGGATCGGACTTTCACGGGAGGAACGAAGGGACTTGTTTTTGGGCTCGATGGTCGTCCTGTCTGCCTCGCTCGATGCGCCCATCCTTTTGCCGAGTCTGTTTATAAAACTGACAAATCAATTTCCCGACCTGACTTTTTATAATGCCAACCTGCATGTAGCGCTTCGCCACGCCGCGCAGTACAAGACATTTCCGCTTGCACGCTGCCGTATTACGGCGGATGGGCAGGGGCTTGTTCATGATATCGAGGTGTTGACATCAAGATGGGAGTTCGATCATGAAACTCCGCCGCTGAACATTCTTACCATGGAGACCGATGTGGATCCGATGCATGGTGAGCCGAAGCAAATCCACTTTCGGACCAAAAGGAATGGCTTCACGCTGGATCTGAAAAAGGCAGGGATGCATCTTGGGCTGGTGAGCCGCCTTATGAAGCATGATGACCCCGACCTCATCATTACTTCATGCGGGGATACCTGGCTTCTGCCTTTGCTTATGAAGCTTGCAGAAGAACAACGACAACCATTGATGTTCAATCGTGACCCCGCTGCGCAGATCCATTACAAGAAGGAGCGGAGTTATTTTGCATATAACCAGATCATCTATCGCGGTCAGCAGTTTCACCTTGCAGGCCGGCTGCATCTCGATATCAACAATACAGTTATGTACCATGATTACGGCGTGGATGGAGTCTTCGAGATGGCACGCGTTACATCGCTCCCGATCCAAACCGCGGCGCGTGTTTCGCCGGGCACGGGAGTCTCTGCCATGCAGATCGTCAAAGCGTTGGAAAATGAAATCCTTGTGCCGCTGCGAAAGGAACAGACCAAACGCCCCAAGACCGCTTCGCAATTATTTCGCGAGGACATGGGCGGAACGGTATACGACCCCATCATCGGCCTGCATGAAGATGTGGCCGAAGTGGATTTCTTCTCCATGTACCCGAGCATCATGGTGAAGTTCAATATTTCGCCTGAAACCGTGAATACAAGGAGCTCCACTGCCGGACTGGTTCCGGACCTCGAGAACATGACCTGGAAGCAAGAATCGGGCTTGATACCACAGACGCTTGCACCCCTTCTAGAGAAGCGTTATCAACTCAAACAGCAGTTGATCACGCTATCGAAAATGGACTGCCGCTACAAGACCTATAAGGCGAACGCCGCCGCGCATAAATGGTTGTTGGTGACCTGCTTCGGTTATCTTGGATATAAGAACGCGCGTTTTGGAAGGATCGAAGCGCATGAAGCGGTCACTGCTTATGGGCGCGAAGTCCTTTTACGTGCCAAGGAAGCCGCCGAAGACATGGACTTTCGTGTATTGCATTTATACGTGGATGGGATGTGGGTGAAACGAGCAGGGAGCAAAACGCCTGGGGACTTTGAACCCCTGTTGAACGAAGTCCAGAAGCGCACGGGGTTGCCGATCGCCCTGGACGGAGTCTATAAATGGGTCGCATTCCTGCCATCCCGACGCGATAAACGGATCGCCGTGCCTAATCGATATTTTGGAGTCTTTCAAGACGGTGAGATCAAAACCCGCGGGATCGAAACTCGCCGCCACGATACCCCTGCTTTTATCCGCGATGCGCAGATGCAGGTGTTGGAAATCCTTGCCCAGGCTTGCGATGTGGGAGGCGCGCAAGCGAACCTGCCGAAGATCCGTGATGTGATTCGCGAAAAACAGAACGACTTGCGCTGCGGACGCGTCCCGCCTGAAAAGTTGATCGTGCACCAAACTGTAAGCCGGACATTGAATGAGTATCATGCGCCAGCCCCTGCGTTCAGCGCGTTGCAACAATTGGAAAACACAGGCAGGGCATTGCGACCCGGGCAGACGGTCCGACTAATCCACACTTTGGGAATGCCGCGAGCCCATGCCTGGGATGCATCGGAGAGCTTCGACCCGCGCCGTGTCAACCTTCCCCGTTATCGCCGCATGTTGGACCGCGCACTCGCGACCATCTTGCAGCCCTTCGTCGATGACGAAGCATTCTGGTTGAATGGCGCGATACAACTTGCCTATGATCTGCCGCCTTCGTCGAATTGGACGACACCCGCCCCTTCGCTTGC
>CAZYLM010000300.1:0-3142 GCA_964648645.1 uncultured Anaerolinea sp. | reverse complement strand
TCCGCGACCAGCTCAAAGCCATGGGCGTCGCCATCGAAGACAGCAAAGACGGCACCACCTGGAAGTGGAGTTAGTCGGTCACTTAGCCGGGTGGTCAAGCAGTCAGAACTTCCGGGAATTTCCTGGAAGTTTTTTGTACTCGAATAGGTTTTCTCAACGGGGATGGCTGGATTCACACTTTTGAGTATAATTTGTTCATCGCCCTGATAGTTCAATGGATAGAACAAGGCACTCCTAAGGCTTAGATGTAGGTTCGATTCCTACTCAGGGCATCCGTTGTGAAAACCAACCTTATCGGAGAAAAATATGGATAATAAAAACACCGGTTTGATCGCGACCATTGCAGCTGTCGTCCTGTGCGGATGCCCGGGACTTTGCCTGTGTTTCTTCGGGGCGCTTTCCGCCTTTGCCGGGTTTGTCCCCGGTGCAGACATTGATGTGGCTGGCAGCAGTGACCCCTCATCCGCCATCGCCATGGGGTTTGGGTCGATCTGCGTTTCCATCCTTTTTATCGCCATCCCCATTGCGGTGTGGTATTTCATGATGCGCAAGAAACCCGTCGTCACGGATAACGAACCGCTTCCCCCCGCTTCATAACAAAAAAATCTCCGAGCGTTGAACTCGGAGATTTTTTTCTAATAGACCTTGATCCTTAGCTCCATCGGGCAGAAGTGTTCCTTCCCGGCATTGATGCGCCAGCGCGTATAGTACTCACCGGGCGCAACAGGAGCCTGCATATCCACTGAGAGTTCAACGGTCGTCCCAGACTGAACCGAAGCGGGAAAATCGTATATGGATTGCAAGTGGAGTTTATCCCCATCGACGTATTGATAATCGAGGTTGTTCGCATCCCAGGTAACCTTGCCGATGTTCGCGACCAGCCACTTCCCGAAGAACCTGGCAGACGCAGCCACAGCTTCCTGTGGCTCATAAGACAGCACCTGGCAGTCGAAATCGAGGTTGGAACTGCCGATCGGGATCTGTGTGGGGGGAATGAAACGGGTGGGGACCAAAAATAAAAACGTCGGAGTTGGGGTTGGGATGTCCGTTGGGGTTCTGGTCGGGAGTGGTGATGCCGTGGCGGAAGGAATGCTCAAGGCGGTTTGTGTGGCGGCAGCCCCCGCAGTTTGGGCGATGGCAGTCAATGGTGCATTCGCATCGAAGGTAGGTGGCGGATTCGAGGCTGCCCCCAATGTGGGCAGACAGGCGAGTGTGATCACTGCCGAGACGAGGATCCACGTGAGCCGGTGACTATGTTGCATGATTTTCCAGGGAGTGTTCGAAAAGGGGTTTGCCAGATGAAACAGGGTCTTCGGGGTGAACATGCCCGCCGTCATCCGCGAGAAGCATCGACGGCGGGACATGAATTCGCCCATTTATTGCGGCGGGTTGGTCGAAAGGTAGGATTCCTTGCCGTCGTTCTTCCGGATCGCAACCCATTGCCCATTGAGGTCGCCGCCAACGATCGGTCCCCATGTGAGAGTGGCATCCTTGCGGCCCTTCTGAACGTCCACTGTTACTTTCGTGCCGCGCGGGAGCAGGGCGGTCTTCTCTGCCGTGGTGCTCGGTTCTTTATAAACCTGTGCGCCCTTCGGATCAATCACAAACCAGACTGGCAAAGGTTTAACGTCTTCGGGCTTTCGTCCTTCGGTCGTCCCTGTGCCGCCCGAGGCAGATGCGCCATCGGGAAGTCTTTCGGCACTGTTATTAAAGTTTTGCCGGAGCCAGTCGCGTGGGTTGACAAAGTGATGTTTGCACCCCTGCATGTCCAACCCGGGCCAGTAGGTCGGCGATTTATCCAATTGATCGGTGGCGGAAATATCGAAATGCAGGTGATAAGGGAATACACCGAACTGATTGCCGACCTTCGCAATGGGGTCTCCGGTTTTGACAGCCTGCCCTTTTGTAACAACGATATCCTCAACGTGGGCATAGCGGCTGAAAACCGGGCTGCCGTTCACAATGCCGTGGTTGATCACCACCAGGTTTCCCCAGGAAGTTTTCGAAACGAGCTGGGCATAGCGGACAACGCCATCCCCCATCGAATAGATCTGTGCGTGAGCGTCCTTGTCGCCGGCCATGTTCAGATCGGCACCGGTATGATACGCCCAATTTCCGGGTCCTAATTGATATTTGGGCGGGATGTTACCCATCCAGGCGTTGGCATCGATCCAGGTTTTTGGCCAGATATCGATGGGCATTTCATTACGTTCTTTATCAGTACCGACAGGAGATCGAAAAGCCATGAGGTTGCTCCTTCTTGGTTGGACCTAGAATATGTGATGTAACGGTAATTATACACAGCACGGTCACAAATTGACCCTTTGAGATAAGGGGAAAGCGCAATTTGCGACCATGGGCATGCTGGGACGATAAACGGTATTACTCCGGTTATTTTACGACGATGGACACCTGTCCATAGCAGGTGGGACCTTCCACCATCCAGCTCATGTAATAGAGTCCCTTATCCACCGGGGCTTTACCGGTCAGGCTGAACTTGAATTGGTCGCCCGGAGCCATCGCCACACCGATCTGAACGCGCGAAGGACCGGTCAATTTTGAACCTCCTGCGTGCTTAACGTCCACGCCTGAGCGCCAGGTTGCCGTGCCCGTGTTAACCACGATCATCACAATATCAAAGCTGTCTCCAGGGCCCATCTCCTGCCCGCTCTTGGGCTTTAATGTTGCAATGTAACAGGAGTATGGCGGCTGGGTTTTGACCGACACCGGGGCTGGGGTATCCGACGGGAAGACCGGCAGAGGGAAGGGGGTGTCAGTGTCGATGATCACCGGCTCGAGCGTTGCTGTCGGCATGGGGGTATCGGTGATGGAAAGCGTGGGCGAAGCGGCAGGGATCAGGGCAGTCATTGTGTTTTCCACGATCCGCGCGACCTGCTCATTGACCTGCATGGTCTGGGCTACAGCAGTCTGCACCCGCGACTCAACTTCAGCATCGTTCTGCCCGGGAAGGCAGGCACTGATCAGAAAAACGAGCGCCGCCGCGATCATCAAATTTTTACGCATGGAGATTCTCCTTTTTATCAGACCTGACAGGTCGTGGATAACGCTTCGACTCACTCAGCGTGCCGCCTGTCAGGTCCCTCTATATTACTGCGATTCGCCCGAACCGATGCCTTTTGGT
>CAZYLM010000299.1:0-3162 GCA_964648645.1 uncultured Anaerolinea sp. | reverse complement strand
GCATACGAAAAAACGGCGTCCCCTTCCAACTTGGATAACACCAGCGGGGACTTGGTGTGGTCAAGCAAGAGATTCAACAAGGCAGTCAGGCTGTCGCGCGCATGTTCCAGCTCCGACTCGTTGATGTACTTCGAATAGCCTGAAATATCAGAAATGATCAGGAAGCCCTGTTGTGTCATGCCTCGGTTTATATCACAGGTTTATGAAAAAACGGCCTCGGGACGTTAAGTCCGCGAGACCGTTATTATTCCCTATTTCACCGGCGTCAGCACGATCACCGGAATGACGCGCGCTGCTTTGCGGCGGTATTCGTCGAAGCCCGGCAGCATTTCCACCATCTTATCGTACAAACGGCTACGATCTGGTTCCGCGGCAACCGATGCCTGCGCTTCGAACGTCTCTGTGCCGAATTCGACGGTCACTTGCGGGTTGGCAACCACGTTATGGTACCAATCCGGGTGGCTTGGCGCGCCACTCTTCGAAGCGATCACCACCAGGCGGTCGCCATCTTTCACACAGGCAACCGGGTTCACCCGTTCCAGTCCGCTTTTGGCGCCTTTGGTATGTAAAAGCAGCAGGGATTTCCCTTCGAAATACCCGCCCACCTTGCCGCCGTTTGCCCGAAATTCCTCGATGATCTTTTTGTTCCTATCGTTTACATCACTCACAAAAAATCTCCTTTGTTTTTGCTTCGATGGTCCCTGCCTTTTTTCTCTTACCACTCCCAAGTGTTTTATAAACCTCCTTTTCTTAGGGAACCCTCTCGCAAATGAGACTCTTTCAAGAGATCTGTTGATACAATTCCCCAAGAAACTTTATAGGTAAATACTGGAGGTTTTCCATGTTCAAATCCAAACGCAGGCAGATCGTCACCCCCCAATCGGAGCACCTCAAACTGGTCGGCACCCTGGCAATGCTTTGGGGTAATGAACAATTCGACGCGCCACCCATCGAACGCAATTCCATGATCATGGGCATGGGTCTGCACGACCGCGGGTACGGCTACCTCGACAATGCCCCCATCGGCGGTCTGCGCGACGAAGAGTGGGAAGTCATCGCCCGCCGCGGCTTCAACATGGAATGTTCGGATGTGACAGCCGATACCATCGTCAAATATCATTTTCGCAGGCTTGCCAGCCATGGGACGACCGAGATCCGCAAAAGGCTGCATGCCGATTTCACAAAAGGCATCGACGAGCAATTGGAGAAACACAACCTTTCGCGGACCCTCTTCGACCGGATGGACCGCATCACCGACCTGCTGGACCGGCTCTCCTACGAATTTTGTTTCGATATACCCGCCTCAGGCAATCTCTCCATTTTCCCACGCAATGACAAAGACGAGGAAGTCATGCTCGAATACCGCGTGGCTGACGGCGAGATCAACGTCAACCCTTGGACATTTTCTGTAGATGAGCACCGCGGCTATCTCGTCGCCTATCAAGTGGATGGGTACCCCGAGCGGCTCGACCCGGTCATTTTGCCATATCGCCTCCGAAAGATGTGAGCTAAAGGGGAGCGGTTCTCAACTCCATTTTAGGAGGCAGACGTCGCAGAACGAGCCGACATTCATGGCGAAGTCGTCTACTTACTTAAGGCAGGCAATTCCTGTAATCCTTCATTGTCGGGTACAATGAACTCATCTTAGAGTTTGAATATTTTGTCATACCTGTTCACGGGGGAGATGGATGGGAACGAAATTACAGAACTCCAGCCATATCAACCTGATAATTCACCGCCCCGAGGAGGAGCGCACCATGAATAAATCCCTGTTCGAAGAGAAATGGAAATTGATCCGTGGGGAAATCAACGCCCGCTGGAACCTGATGGTCGAATACGACCTTGCCAAAGTGGACAAAGCTGACGTGAAGTTCGATAAGTTTGTCACCATGCTGCAGGTCAAATACGGCTACACCCGCCAGCAAGCCAGGGAAGAGATCAGTAAGCTTTGGACTGAAGTCCAAGCCAAAAATCGAAACAAAAACTGAAAACGTTCCATGGGTAATGAAAGCAGCCCCGGCCAATAAGCCAGCGCAGCCGCTTTATGGGAAAGGCGGTATCATTGAGGCACACTCAATAAACCAGGAGGAAACCCATGGATCAACCTTCATCAGAAGAAAAAGCTCTTGCTGCTCTGGCCCATGCCTCTGGAGTCCTCTTTTTCCTTGGTCCGATAGGTGCAGTCATCATTTGGACGATCCAGCGGGAAAAATCAAAATACGTCCGCTACCACGCGCTGCAAGCACTGGGCTTTCAGACCTACTCATTCCGGGCCTGGATGATTGCTTCGTTCCTCTTTACATTGGCATTCATTGTGGTATCCCTCGTTATCATCATCCTGACCTCCGATTCGTCCGTAATGCCTCCATCGGCCATTCTTGCGATCGAAGCGGTGTTTTTTCTATTTTTCATCGACACCCTAGGGTTGGCGTTCCTGCTTCAATTTGCAGCAATAGCAGGGTCCTTTACAACCGAATATCGCTTCCAAAAGTCGATGAGACTTTCAAAAAGCACAACAAATAATAAGCGTTGCCGGGTGATGAGATTCTTTACCAGTGACGCCCTAACGGGTATCGGATTGGGTGCATTTATATATCTTGCAAGTAACATCGAACTAGGGAAACCTATTTCATGGCTATACGCAACATCCTAGGAAGGATACTCATGTTGCCTCCTTATCCTTTTAGCCAGACAACCCGGTCTTTAATCCTCAAATCGATGCTTTTCATCTATGTAACTTCCCAAAGATAACCTTGAGAGTCTTTGAGAGTTTGCTTGCGTAGAATTACAGCCAACGAAAGGAATTGCACACATGGAAATCCCTCGACACTGGCGTCTCAAAAAACAGCGATATGGTCTCGTTGGTGAGGTTTGCCCCCACTGCGATCACAAGATCTTCCCCCCGCGTGATGTCTGCCCAAACTGCGGTGACGAAGCCAAGGACTTATTTACTTTTAGTGGGAAAGGCGAAGTGTATTCCTACACAACCATTTATGAAGCTCCGGCTGGCTACGAATCTCAGGCTCCTTACACGGTGGCATTGGTCAAACTTGAAGAAGGTCCCATGGTGACAGCTCAGCTCACCGATGTGGACAATTCTGAAGTCCAGATCGGCATGCCCGTGGAAATGGTCACCCGCAAGATGCGCAATGATGGCGATGA
>CAZYLM010000298.1:0-3166 GCA_964648645.1 uncultured Anaerolinea sp. | reverse complement strand
ATGTGACAGACAACGACGACCCGATCGAGAAGTGGTTGTGGGGCGAGACCTGGGAAGAAAACATCCAAATGGGGAAGATGCCAACCCCGCGGCTTTTAACCATGGGGCGGTCCGTCTCGGCTTTGATGGGCGCTATTGGCATCGTTCTGCTCTTTCTCACAGTCTTCAAATTATCCTTGTCGCGCCTGGCTGCCTGGTGTGCAGCGCTGGCTTTTGCCACACAAGGCGGAGTCCTTGTCAACATCCGCCGGGCGATGCAGGAGGGACCCAAGTTCCTCTTTCTGATACTGACAATATATGCCGCAGTCTTCATCCTGCAAAATCTTCGGGAGATGAAAGTACGCTGGTTTCAGTTTGCGATCCTTGGCATTGCCAGCGGACTGACCCTCGCCGCCAAACAGGACGCAGCTCCGATGCTGGTTGCGGTTTACCTTGGGCTTGGCTTCGCCCCATTTCTTCATAAGGCTGGTTTGCGCTTCTTCCTCTTAAATGCCCTTTACCTGTTCGCAGCGACCTGTATTGCGTATGGCTTCTTCCTGTTGTTCATGCCTGTCTTCTGGGATTGGTGGGAAACTGCGTTCATGTTGGTCGGCTTGGCACTCATCCTCTTCCAATTGCCGTTGTTGAAGATGGAACGGTCGGCGATTCTGCTTGCGCTCGTCGGCCTGGCACTTCTGGCTGGGATGAGCGCCCGTTCCCCGGCTTTGTGGCGTGATATTCCAATGCCCATCCTTGCAATGCTCGAGACCCGGAAGGGTGTCGTTGCCGGGCAGGATGTGGTCATCGGCGAGTCGAACCGGTTCGAAGCGGGTTCAATGAAGAACCGGCTTGGTTTCCTGGTCGAAAACACAGTATCTTCAGATGTCATGTATATGGAGACTGCAAGCTTCGATGTCCCACCCTTCCACGAGCTGATACATTCCTATGAAAGGTCGGGTCTGGGCGGACGGACCGGCTCGCTGTGGATCGATGGCTTGATCCTGATCGTTGCCCTACTCGGCGGATGGACTCTATTAAAGCCCTTCAGCGCGGAAAGCTTCTTCGTCTTCCTTCTGTTTTTCGTCACAGCGATTTTGCTATACCTTTTGATCTCGCTCTCCTGGCAAAGGTATTTCCTGATCATGCAGATTCCCTATTCCCTCCTGATCGGGTTCGGATCAAATCAAATATGGTTATGGTTTCGCGGCTTTAAAACGCAACAGCCTGCAAAGCAATAAAAAGTCGAACGTCGAGAGACGTTCGACTTCGTTCAGTCCAGGATCCCAACACCAGCCAGTTTTTCGATCACACCCACCACGGCGGAATTATCAAACTCGCTCATCCCCTGCTCGACCATCATCTTGAAGAACTTCGTGTGTTCTTCCGCCGATGAGACGGGGATGCCGTATTCCTTTGCTGTATCGAGCACAATGCCCATGTCTTTCAATTGCATGTGCGCCTTGAAACCGGGGCTGCGATTGCCGTCGAACAGGCGCGGAGGTTTGACATCAAGGGTCCAGCACTGGGCAGCGCCGCCTTTGATGGCGTCCACTACTTTGCGCGGATCGACACCCGCCTTCTTCGAGAAGACCAGCAACTCACCCAGAGCCACCATCTGCGCCGCGACCATGATCTGATTCGCGGCTTTGGCAACCTGTCCTGCCCCTGCCTCGCCTACATGCGTCACCGATTTGCCCATCGCTTGCAAGACTGGCATTACTTTTTCAAGCGCCTCCGCCTCGCCGCCGACCATGATGGTAAGAGTGCCGTTCTTGGCACCGATATCCCCACCCGAGACAGGCGCATCAAGGGAGAAAACCCCTTTTTCCTTTAATCTGGCTGCGATCATGCGCGCCGACGCCGGTTTGATGGTCGAGTTATCGACCACGATCATCCCGGGATGCGCACCCGCAATGATGCCATTCGATTCGTCCAGGTCCACCTTTTCCACATCAGGGGAATCCGGCAGGTTGGTGAAGACAACATCCACTTGCAATGCGACTTCCCTGGGTGAGTTTGCCGCAACTGCACCTTCAGCGACCAGTTCATCCACCGCCGCGCGTGACCGGTTGTGGACCACCACTTGAAAACCCGCCTTCATAATATTCCGCGCGATCGACTTGCCCATCAACCCCAGACCGATATAACCGACTCGTAGCATGAAGTAACTCCTGTTAGGGCAGGGCTTGTCCTGCCAGTGTTGTGCCGTGATTATATCGTGAGAGAATCCAGGTGTAGATAGCAGATGCGCCCAAAGCAAAAAGCCTGTCCCTTTTGCGGGAACAGGCTTGAGATCGTGTAAAGACGCGGGTTACTTGACCGAGTAGGTGATGTTGACCGTGACAGTCACTGCCAATTGACCCGGCTGGATCGGCACGGCTTGGGCAGCTTCACCACCGCCGCCACCTTTACCGCCGTAGTAATACTGCGACGCGCCACTTTCGAAGTAACTGACGCTCTGGATCTCAACGAGGGAGAGTCCGGCAACATCCGCAAGGTCCTGCGCCTGGGTCTTCGCTTCTTCCACCGCTTTGGCGCGAGCTTCCTTGTTGGCTTCGGTCTTGTCCTCGACATCGAACTGGATGCTATAGATGCTGTTCGCGCCGGCGGCGATCGCAGCGTCGAGCAGGTCGCCCAGTTTGTCTATATCGCGGATGGTCACATAGACCGTATTATCCACTGAGTAGTTCGTGGCAATGATCTGCCCGCTGCCGCTTGGGTCGTATTGCGGGTTCGAATAGATACTGAAATTCGTTGTGCGGATATCTTTCTCAGCCACACCGAAATCCTTGATCGCCTGGATGACCGCTGTGGTCTGCTCCTTGTTGATCGAAACCGCTTCAGCCGCGTTCTCACGCTGGGTGTTCACGCCGATGTTGATGTATACAATATCGGGGGTGAGATAAGCCACACCCACACCGCTAACGTCCAGGGTTCGTATATTCTCAGGCGCGGCCTGGTTGATGGTAGTCGGTCCGCACGCGCTAAGAACGAGGGTGAAGACCGCCAGGATGGCAAAAACAAAATATTTGGTACGCATTGTTATCTCCTTCATGTTTATTATGCACCATATTGACGCGCTGACCGGCAAAAAGTTCCCCAGGTGTGCCTTGAATTTTGCCCCGTTTACGACTAGAATTGCACAAATGTTCTAAGGATAAGTGTCACTCTGAGCCGACAGGCGAAG
>CAZYLM010000297.1:0-3184 GCA_964648645.1 uncultured Anaerolinea sp. | reverse complement strand
CTCCCATCGTCATCCCTCCGCGCCCGATCATCAACGAGATCCTTGCCCGCCCTGGCTTCGATTGGAACCAGGATGGCAAAGCCGATGTCTTCGACGAGTTCATTGAGATCAAGAACCTGACAGCGGCCGATATCTCCCTCAGCGGCTGGAAGCTCGATACGGTGAACGGAAAGAAATCTTTCTCCCTACCAGACGTCACACTTAAACCGGGCGAACGCGTTGTCTTCTACAGCAAGCAGACCAATCTGCTGCTCAGCGATGGAGGCGAGACCGTGCGCCTGAGCAATTCGAGCGGCAAGATCTACGATGCCTTTACCTACACCGTCGCCCGCGCTGAAGATGAATCATTCTGCCGCCTGCCCGACGGGAACCCCGGCGACTCATGGTTCGAAGATTGTCTGCCAACGCCAAACCTTACCAACACGCATGAAGGGCAGACTCCTACATCTCCCGACGGCAATGCCTCGCCTGTCTGTAACCTGCCTGATACCATTCCGGTTGACTTCTTCATTCCCGAATGCAATGGCTACGGCGGCCGCATCTGGAATCCCTTCTATTGGGACTTCGTCAACTGGATCGATAAATTGTGGATTCAGCAAACCGACGAGAAGTGGCGTTCATACTTTGAGTAAAATAAGACCCTAAAGGCTCGAAACCTTTAGGGTCTTTTCATAAGGAAACCATGGAAACCTTCTTCTCTTTTCTTGAAAAACGTGTGGATGATTGCTCCTCCCTTTTGTGTGTGGGACTCGACCCGCATCTTTCTGACCTCTCAAGCCCCACCGCCGCATCCGCCCGGGACTTTTGCTTGACTCTTGTCAGGCAGACCTCTCGCTACGCCGCAGCATTCAAACCCAACGCTGCCTTCTTCGAAGTCTTCGGCGCGGAAGGCTGGACGGCGCTCAAGCAGGTGATCGAAGCCATCAACGAAGAATCAGACCGCATGGGGTCACGCATCCCCATCATCCTGGATGCGAAGCGGGGTGATATATCCTCCACCGCCGAGGCATACGCCCAATCTGCTTTCGAGCATCTCGGCGCGGATTGCATTACCTTGAATCCCTATCTCGGCAAAGACTCCGTCGAGCCGTTCATCAAGGATGCGCTGAAGGGTGTTTTTCTGCTGTGCAAAACATCCAACGCTGGGTCGATGGATCTGCAAAATTTGCTTGTGATGCCCATGGGATCGGATACTCCCATGCCGTTGTATATCTATGTGGCAAAACTGGCGCAGCAGTGGAATGAAAAAAATAATATTGGAATCGTGGTCGGTGCGACTCATCCGCAGATCATGGAAATGATACGTGCCGCTGTGCCGGATCTGTGGTTCCTTGCCCCTGGAGTGGGAGCACAGGGCGGCGAGCTGGAAGTTACGATGAAATCGGGTTTGCGTGAAGATGGAAAAGGATTGCTTCTGCCCATCTCGCGCGCCATCTCACGAGCGGAGAATCCCGGCAAGGCTGCCGCGGAGATACGAGACTCGATCCTCGAAATTCGACATGCGATCCAAAAGAATAAATAGCCAAGGAGATATTTCACCATGAACGAGAAACGAATAGCGGGTACCGAATTAGCGAAACTTGCCGACGGACTCCTTGAGGCTGGCTGTATCAGGTTCGGCGAGTTCACACTCAAGTCGGGGCTTAAATCTCCCATTTACATTGACCTGCGTTACATCATTTCTTTTCCAAAACTATTAGAACAGATCGGGGCAGCCTACCTGCCTTTGTTGAAAGACTTGAAATTCAACCGCATTGCCGGTCTGCCTTATGCGGCCATTCCCATTGCCACCTCCATCTCCCTTGCCGGGAACTATCCGATGATCTATCCGCGCAAGGAAGTGAAGACCTACGGCACCAAAGCCGAGATCGAAGGCGAATATCACGCTGGTGAAACGGTGGTTGTCATCGACGATCTCGCTACCACAGGCGGCAGCAAATTCGAAGCCATCGAAAAATTGACCGGCGTCGGGCTGGTCGTGAAAGATGTAGTCGTGCTTGTAGACCGGCAATCGGGCGCGAAAGAGTCACTTGAACAGGCTGGGTATACCCTCCATGCCGTGCTGACCATTATGCAGTTGCTGGACCATTGGGAGGGGAATGGGAAAGTTGGCAGGGAAAAGATCGAAGAGACACGAAAGTTCTTAAAGCAGAATGGATGAAGAATGTCCAAAGTTGAAGTCAAAAAATCTTCAATCAATGGACACGGTGTATTCTCATTGGAAGACCTTCCAGGAGGCAAAGAAAGACGAAACCCGCGCCAGTCGCATTCTCAAGACCATTGCAATGTTGAAGCACGGGAAAAAGGCGCGGTAGTTTTTCATGCCAGGTATCGATATCGGTGACCGAGGTTTGTATTATTCGCTCGCTGGTTCTGGCAAGCCAACTGTCATCCTCGAGGCGGGGTTGGGAGATCACTCTGTATCGTGGACGCATATTCAAGCGGAGGTCGCCCGGTTCACAAGCGTGCTGACCTATGACCGCGCGAATTTGGGCGAGAGCGATTCTGCGCCGACTCCCCGCACCTGCCGGGACATGGTGAGCGATCTCTCTGCACTTCTGAAAAATGCCGGCATCAAACCGCCATATGTTCTTGTCGGTCATTCCTTTGGCGGGCTCATTGTGCGACTGTTTGCAAGTCAATATCCCACCGGTGTGACTGGCATGGTACTGGTGGATGCCTCTCACGAAGACCGCACCGCAGGCTTCGAGAAAGTTTTATCGAATGAATTGATTGCCCGCAACCGTGCCTATTTGAGCGACCCTTCGCGCAACGATGAATTCGTTGACCGCATTCCCTCCGAACAGCAGGTGCGCGACGCGCGCCGCATTTTCGATTTTCCGCTGGTAATATTGTCTCGTGGTTTGCCCGATCCGCCGGATGCCGTATGGCCCAGTGCCGCACTCCAGCAGGTGGAGCAGGAATTACACCGCGACTATCTCAACCTTTCGGCGCAGAGTTCATTGATCATCGCCGAAAAAAGCGGTCATGATATCCATAAAAATCAGCCTGAGTTGGTAATCGAGGCAATTCGAATTGTTTTAGGAAGATAATGTATCAGACCTTACGCCCGCTTCTCTTTCGACTGAACCCTGAACGCGCCCATATGCTCACACTTCTTGCCTTACGCACTGTTGGCGATATTCCCCCGACCCGAAAATTGCTCGAATGGGTTTATAAAACT
>CAZYLM010000296.1:0-3192 GCA_964648645.1 uncultured Anaerolinea sp. | reverse complement strand
GACCAATGCCGTGATTGCCACCAATGGCATTGAGCGTGGAAACGATCTTGGCAGGGGAAAGTTTCTCGCCATTAACAGCAACCGGGTTCCCGCTTTCAAATTCGATCTCCACATACTCTGCTTCATCGGGTGCATTCTCAGGTGAAGTGGACATCTGATACATGATCTCTTCGGGTTCATTCCACGGGTCTTCGAGCAGACCGCCTTCATGCGAAAGATGCCAGAGATTGGAATCGCGCGAATAAATGGATTTGATGGTGGCGGTCACAGGCACGTTGTGCTTCGCCGCATAATTGAGCGCATCTTCGCGAGAGCGGATCTCCCACTCGCGCCACGGTGCAATAATCTTGAGCCGCGGGTCAAGCGCCATCACGGTCAGTTCAAAACGCACCTGGTCATTGCCTTTGCCCGTAGCGCCGTGTGCGATCGCATCCGCGCCGGTTTGGTGTGCCACTTCAACAAGATGTTTTGCAATGAGAGGACGGGCAACCGATGTGCCCAATAAATACTTGTGTTCATAAACTGCCCCCGCCTTGAGCATCGGGAAAAGATACTCACTGACGAATTCGTCCTTCATATCGTGAATGATGAACTGGCTGGCTCCGCTTTTGATGGCTTTATCTTCCAACTTGGCAAGGTCCTCGTCCCCCTGCCCCACATCGGCACAGAAACAGACCACTTCACAACCGTAGTTCTGTTTCAACCACGGCACGATCACAGACGTGTCCAACCCTCCCGAATAGGCTAATACAACTTTCTTGACACTAGGTTTTGACTTTGGACTCATTTTTACTCCTTATATTTTTAACCGCGAAACTCGCCACACCTGCCCTGGCGGGCGGTGCCAAGGAGGACGCCAAGAAATATTTTTTTCTTCGCGCTCTGCGGTAAATTGGCACTAGCAAAATAAAAACAGCCCATCCTGGAAGGATGGGCTGTTTGGGTTGACCGTGTGTATGTATGGTTAGTTTACATTTGCACTCGCACCGTCAAAACAAAAAGCTCCCGACCTTCCAGAGGAAGTGGGCTGCGGACGACGGGTACGAGGCAATGCGAACAAGGTGAACATATTGGGCGCAATTCTATGCAAAAAACGAATTGTGTCAATGGTTATTCAGAAATTGATTTCTTCAATTTTGGCTCGCCCGGGGAAATTTGTTATTTGACTATCCCATGCCCAGCCATTAAACTATCTCAACACTCTGACTTCACCCATTGAACGGGGTGAACCGCGAACATGGAGACCGCATGTTTTTCTCGACCACACCGCGCCCTGAAAGTCTGCGGACGATTGCGGATGTGAAATTGTTTCCTTATTGGCTTGATAACCCTGCCAAACCTGAAATTACAACCCCTCTTACAACTCAACTCAAGACCGACCTTGCCATCATTGGTGGGGGATATACCGGGCTGTGGGCAGCCTTACTTGCCAAGCAGGCTGACCCTGGCCGCTCTGTTGCCTTGCTCGAAGGAGGCGAGGTAGCCATCGGCGCAAGCGGGCGTAATGGCGGTTTTTGCGCGGCCTCTATCACCCACGGTTTTTCGAACGGAAAATTTCGTTGGCAGAACGAGATCCGCACCCTGCTCCGTCTTGGGGATGAGAATCTGAATGGTATCGAGGCGGCTGTCAAACAATTCGATATCGATTGTGAATTCGTCCGTTCCGGTGAGATATTCATCGCGAATGAAGAATACCAGATCGAACAACTTCACGAGCAGGTGGATGAAGCCGTTCCGTATGGATTGGGTCTAAAATATCTTGACCGGGATGAGATCCAGTCCAGGGTGAAATCGCATTCCTATCTTGCAGGCGTTCATGATCCAAATGTCGCGATGCTCAACCC
Source organism: uncultured Anaerolinea sp. (assembly GCA_964648645.1). Lineage (GTDB taxonomy): Bacteria > Chloroflexota > Anaerolineae > Anaerolineales > Villigracilaceae > Villigracilis. The sequence goes on along the minus strand of CAZYLM010000296.1, from coordinate 1,348 downwards.
GGCAAAACTGGCATGGGGTTTGAAGAAAGCCTGCATTCAATTGGGAGTGCAGATTTACGAGAACACTCCGGTTACCCGATTGGAAGAGCTGGGCAACGTCATGCTTCTCAAAACCCCCAATGGTCAGGTGGAAGCGCGTAAGGTCGCGCTTGCCACGAACGCATTTCCCCCGCTTCTCAAATATCTGTCGCATTATATTGTCCCGGTCTATGACTATGCCTTGATGACCGAGCCGCTTACCAACTCGCAACGTGATTCGATCGGATGGCAGGGGCGTGAAGGACTGGCGGATGGCGGGAATCAATTCCATTATTATCGCATCACTGAGGAGGGGCGGATCCTTTATGGTGGATTTGATGCGATCTACTACCGAAATAATGGAGTCGGTCCGCATCTTGAAAACCGCCCCGCTTCTTTCGGTCTTTTAGCGGATCACTTCTTCCAGACCTTTCCCCAGCTGGAGGGACTCCGCTTCACCCACGCCTGGGGCGGCGTGATCGATACCTGTTCGCGTTATTCCGTCTTTTGGGGGCAGGCATATCGAAATAAACTTGCTTATGCCATGGGGTACACCGGGCTTGGTGTCGGCACATCCCGCTTTGGTGCGCAAGTGCTGCTCGACCTGTTGAATGGCGAGAAAACTGAGCGCACCGAATTACAGATGGTGAAAACAAAACCGTTTCCCTTCCCACCGGAACCGTTCCGCTCGCCGATTATCAACTTCACAAGATGGTCATTGGACCAGGCAGACAGGGATGAAGGGAGAAGAAATGTCTGGTTGAGGACACTGGACGCAATGGGGCTTGGATTCGATTCGTAAAAAAGCTGCCGTCTCCTTACAAGGTGGCGGCAGCTTCGCTTTATTACTTCTTTGCCGGTTTGGACATTTCATCCACGACTGCGTTGTAGAGAGTTTCGGCTTTCAACTCGTTGAGCGAGTAACACGGCGATTCAAGGTGATCCGCCAGCTGCTGGGCAAGACCCTGATCGAAGGCAGCATGCTCCATGTTGATGACCACCGAGCGGATTTTATCAGTGGCGATCATCTCTGCGAATTTAAAGCCCTCTTCTTGCGGGGGGAGAGTGCCTAAAGAAACATTACCAGCTCCATCCGTCAACACGATAAGCAAAGGCTCCACATCCGGGTGGATGTGCTTTTCGTGGGAGATGACATCGTGAGCCATGAATAAACCCGCCGAGAGCGGAGTCTTGCCGCCGACGGGAATATCCATCAGGGCGCGTTGGGCAAGTTGAATGGAGTTGGTGGGGGAGAGTACGAGTGTGGCGCGGTCTTTTTGGAAGACGATCAACCCCACCCGGTCTCGCCGTTGATAGGCGTCTGTGAGTA
>CAZYLM010000295.1:0-3195 GCA_964648645.1 uncultured Anaerolinea sp. | reverse complement strand
CAATTTTTCGTGCGTGATGGTGTACTTGTCGCTGCCTTCTTCGGTGGTCACCAGACGCGCCTCTGCCAGTTTTTGCAGCACGGTTTGCACTTCATCGGCAGTAACGTCCGCAGGCACCAACTCAGAGAATGAGGTGGTGCGCTTGGTATCCTGCGTTCCCAGCCCGACCTCGATCAAATTGCTGAAGATGGATTGCGCCAGCTTCTTTTCATGCTCGTTCAGTTCCGCCAATGCCGCATCCGCGTGACGTTGTAATGCTTCGTTGATGCCTTTGTTCTCAAAATAGCCTTTCAAGGTCAGGGCGATCAGCCCGCCTTTGGCTTGTTCTTTTTCGAAGAGGTCTTTCAATGCAAAAGACATCAACGGCAATGCGCCGGGCTCGCCTTTCATGTCGTTGATGATCTGGGCGATCAGGTCCGGGTCAATTTTCAATCCCACCTGCAGGGCGGGTCTGGCGATGGCGCTCACCAATTCTTCCGGCTGCATAGACCCGATCTGGATAAATTGCTTGTTCAATAGGGCGTTCAGGTCCGGGTATACCGCGCAGTTCGGGACAAAGTCTGAGCGCATGGCAAAAAGCAGAATGACTCGTCCGTTTTCGATGTTTGCGGCGTGCGTCAACAGGTTTAGAAAGGCAATCCGCTCTTCCTCCCGGCTGATCTGGGTGAAGACCTCTTCGAACTGGTCTATGAATAAGACCAGCCCCTGATTCTTGTTCTCCGTCAACGCGGACTCGGCACATTCGTGTAATACGCCTTTTTTATTTCGGTTTTGCCGGAAATAATTGCCCAACTCGGGTGACTTCAAGCGTGAAAATGCCAGTGCCAGCGCCTCAAACGGGTCGCGCCCCGGCTTCATGGTGGCATAGAGCCATTTCTCACTGCCTTTGACTTGTCCCTTCCTCAAGGCAGGGATCAACCCCGCCCGCACCAGCGATGACTTGCCGCTTCCAGACGGACCGGTAATGAATACCGTCCGGGAATTCTTTACCTTGCCGACGAGTTCATCCACCAATGTCTCGCGCCCAAAGAATAGGTCTGCATCCTCTTCTTCAAAGTAATCCAACCCTTTGTAAGGGCAAGCCCCATCGAAGGGTCTTGCCTGAAAGTTTGAAGAGATCTGTTCGATCAGCCGGGAGACTTGTTCCGCTGTATACCCGACATGAAGATCACCCCCTGCGATATTAACATCTTTGGAGTTGCTGATATTCCCGACTTGAACATTGTTTTTCTGTCCCTGCGTCATGTGGCGGCTCCCGAAATTTTATTACGCACAGAGAAGGTTGATCTCGAACTACCCTTTGGCTTCTTCTTTGGCTTTGTCCGCTATTTTTTTCACGGCAACGCCCAGCCCAGCCAACGGGCTGCCAATGGAGGCGACCACTACGTCCAGGATATCGGGAGCCATGCGTGCAATGCTGCGAAACCTTCGCGAGAGGAAACTCTCTTCGACTTTTTCATTTTTGTCTGCTGCTTCGGTCACGGCGGTTTGAATTTCCTGTACTTCCGCTTTCAAGTCATCTTTGAGGGCAGGCGGAGTCTCCGACCGCGCATCGATCGCGGAATATAACTGGTCGAATAATTGCTTGATGTCCTCCGCGCTCATGCCGTTGTTGAAGGTTTGTGTCACATTAAGGTTTCCTCCGGCTACGTTCACTGTGCCGCTATTACCGGAAATGTTCCCAATAGAAACATTATTGGATTGATTATTGCTGCCGATGGACAAATTGCCATTCATATTGCCGCCAATGTTGATGCCGCCGACCGCATTGCTATTATTATTTGCAGAAACTTTCCCGTCGTTATTACCCATGGCTCCGTTCTCCTTTTTGGTTTCGGTCTTTGGCTGAGCATGCGCATTGGCATCCCATGTGGAAGACATGCGTTTGATCAACGCATCGTAAAGCTGCTGAAAATCCGCCTCGCGGAGCATATCCGGGCTGAGGGTATTCATATTTTTAAAGATGGTGGTCAACTCGTCAAATTCATCCCCAAAGCGGTCGTAGTCGTTGAGTTCTTCCGAGATCCCGGTAATGTTTGAAAAATCGCCCAGGCTGGCTATCTCTTTGTTGAGATCCTCCTTTTTTTGCATCCAATACTTCTTGTACTCAATGCGATCCCTGGCGTCGTAGATCTTTGCGTCCGAGAGGACGATCGGAAAGACCCGGTTAATAAAGTCTTTATTCTCGGCGACCTCGACTAGTTCATACATGCAGTTTTTGGAACGCAGGTATTTATCACTCAATACCACGATGACACAATCGCCTTCGCCGATCCTCTCCATGAACTGGCGGATCAGCCCTTTGTACCCCAAATCCCTCTTGTCGCGGATGATCTTTAGGCCGCGTTTTTGCAGGGATCGATCGAGTTGATTGACAATCGCTTCACGTTCGTTCGTTTCTTCGCCCCACGCATAGGAAATAAAAACGGCTTGCTCGTAATTAGACATCTGCCACCTTCCGACTTTTTGATGTATTCGCCGTATTCTTATTGATTATATGGTTACTGGATGGGGCTTGTCAACGCAATTAAAATAAAAAATGCCCGGTTATACCGGGCATTGAAGAAAATTTCACAAGTTATCTTCGAACTTGCCGACGATCCTTAGAATGTCAAACCCCTCTGCGAATGGTCGTTCCGCCAGCGCTCCGTGGCGCACCATGATGGAGCGGGTCAACTCGGCGTTGAAGTAGTACCGGTCCCGGTAGGTTTCGTACTTTGATAGCGCTTTGATCTTTTTATCCACATCCTCTTCGGTAACTTCGACCAGAAAGTGGGGGAAGAAACCGTAGGAGGAGCGTACAACATCGAATCCCAGTACCGTAATGCCGCGAAATGCGCGCAGGGCTTCATCTGTCATTGTGTTGTGATCCTGGTGCACATCCTGCCGGGAATGGGTGAATATCAAATCAGGGTTGAAATCCGTGCGAAGTTTAAGAAAATACTCGAGGATATCCTGTCTCGAATCTGGGAACACCCGTGTGACGAAGGGGCCGAAGATGACCTTTTCTTCTGGTACGCCGAGCATCTTCATCGACTCAAGATGTTCATCTTTTACCTTTTTAAGATCCGGGTTTTTCTGGTTGTCTGATAAGGTTACGCAGAGGATCTCGGTTTTGTCGACGATGTGGTGAATCAAAGCGCCGCACCCGATCTCGATATCATCCGGGTGCGCGCCAAGGAAGAGGACTCGTTT
>CAZYLM010000294.1:0-3196 GCA_964648645.1 uncultured Anaerolinea sp. | reverse complement strand
TTCCGGCATTCTCCGACCAGGATAAGATCAAGCAGATCATCCTCAACCTGCTCAGTAATGCCGCCAAGTTCACCCACAATGGCAACATTACATTGAGTGTTGTGCGTGAAGATGCATTCATGCAAATTGCCGTCCAGGATAGCGGGATTGGCATCAAGCAGGAAGCGCTCAGCAAGGTCTTCGAAGAGTTCCAACAGGCAGATTCCACCACTACCCGCAAGTACGGCGGTACAGGGCTGGGACTTGCCATCAGCCGCAACCTGGCACGATTATTGGGCGGGGATCTGACAGCTGCATCCGTGCTTGGGAAGGGCTCGACCTTTACACTCACCCTCCCCATCCATTATGGAAATAAAACCGCCGACGCCCCCGGTGGGAAGCGGCAAACGGCCCAACAATCGCAAACAGGCAGCGCCAAAAAACGCATCCTGGTCATCGACGACGACCCGGATGCGGCGTACCTCATGCAGGAGATGCTCGGTCAGACCGAGTTTGAAGTTACCGGCATACGAGACAGCGTTATTGGGCAACAAATGGCGATCGAAAGCAAACCGGATGCCATCCTGCTCGATGTGATGATGCCCGGCAAGGACGGCTGGCAGGTATTGCACGATCTGAAAGCCGACGAATCCTCCAAGGACATCCCGATCATTCTGCATACCATCATCGATAAAAAGGCATTGGGATATAAACTTGGCGCAGCGGCATATCTTCTCAAACCGCTCGACCCGGCTGTGGTGATCGAAACCCTCAGGCGGGTCACCACCGAGAAAACAGACCGTCCCATCTTCGTGCTCCTGGTGGATGATGACCCGCATGTTGCGGATATGCTGCATCAGCTGCTGCCGGAACCGGATTTCAGACTGGAATCGGCCGAGGACGGCGAAGCAGGTTTGAAGGCGATCGAGGCGGAACGTCCGCATGTGGTGATCCTCGATCTGATGATGCCCAAGCTGGATGGGTTTGGGGTCATCGAAAGGCTGCGTGAGAACCCCAAGACCCGGGATCTGCCCATTGTCGTCATCAGCGCAAAAGAACTGACCGACGAAGAATCCCACAGATTGAGCGAATCCGTGGAGCATGTGATGAAAAAGCAGGGTTTGGACGGTCAGCAGCTGATTAAGGAAATTCGCGGCGCGTTGAAAGCCTGAGTTCCCACCGTCTTAATGGAAGAAAAATAATTCGAGGAATCGATGCAAAAAAAGAAACCAACGCCAAAGCCTAAAAATATTCGGGTGAAAAAAAGCTCCAGCCCCGGGCAGGCCGCGCCATTGCCGTTAAGCGCCGAACAACAACTCGCCCAACGCGAAGCGGAGCTTGCCATCATCAACAGCGTGCAGGAAGGGCTCGCCTCCAAACTGAACATGCAAGCCATCTATGAGCTTGTCGGCGAGAAGATCCGCGAAACGTTCAATGCCGAAGTGATAGACATCGTTACGTATGACGCTATGGGGAATTTATTGACCAACCCGTATTCCTACGAAATGGGCGACCGGACGAATTTTGAGCCGCGCGAACCCTACGGCTTCCGTTTGCATGTCATTCAAACCCGAAAATCGCTGCTGCTCGAAGGTGATATCGAAAAATTAGGCGTGTTATACAACAACCCGATTGTGATCGGCGAAATGCCAAAGACCGCGCTGTTCGTACCCATCCTGCTCGGCGATTCTGTAAAAGGTGTGATCTCTTTGCAGGACCTTGAAAAAGAGAATGCCTACAACCAATCGGATGTGCGCCTTTTGGAAACGCTCGCCAACAGCATGAGCGTGGCGCTCGAAAACGCGCGACTGTTCGCCCAGACTGAACAACGCAACGCGGGGCTCGCCATCATCAACAGCCTGCAAGAAGGGCTTGTCTCCAAATTGGATCTGCAAGCCATTTACGATCTGGTGGGCAACAAACTTCAGGAGATCTTCGACGCACAGGTCGTGGATATCGGCCTGCTGGATAGAAATGACAACATGCTGCACTTCCCTTACATCATAGAGCGCGGCGTGCGCTTCCCCGATGAGCCGCTTCCGGTGATGGGATTCCGCAAACATGTGATGGAGACGCGCCAGCCTTTGCTGATCAATACCGATGTGCCGGGGATGTCTGCAAAATTCGGCAACCCTCTTACCGTCCAGGGTGAGGTGCCCAAATCGGACCTGTTCCTGCCCATGATCGTGAACAACCAGGCAGTGGGCGTGATTTCGCTTCAAAACCTCGATAAAGAGAACGCTTTCAGCGAATCGGAAGTGGACCTGCTGACGACGCTGGTCAACAGCATGAGCGTGGCGCTGGAAAATGCGCGCCTGTTCGCCGAGACTGAGGAACGCAACGCCGAGCTGGCCATCATCACCAGCGTACAGGAGGGGCTGGCCTCCAAACTGGATATTGTTGCGATCTACGAATTGGTGGGCGATCGCATCCGTGAGGTGTTCAACGCACAGGTGATCGATATTGTCGCATACGACAAACAAAAGAATTTGATCAAAGACCTGTTCGCATATGAGAACGGCGACCGTTCCACACTGCCGGAGCGTGCGCCTAAGGGGTTTCGCCTGCATGTCATCAATACACAGAAGACGCTCGTCATCAACAAGGATCTCGAGAAACGCCGCGCCGAGTTCGGGCAAATGTCGCAGTCTGCGGGCGCCCCGGCAAAATCAGTGGTATTTACCCCATTGATCTCCGGGGAGGAGGTCACCGGCATTATCAGTCTGCAAAATATCGAGAATGAAAATGCTTTTAACGAATCGAGTGTGCGCCTGTTGGAAACGCTCGCAAACTCGATGAGTGTGGCGCTGGAGAACGCGCGTCTCTTTAGTGAAACCCAACGTCTGCTCAAAGAGACCGAAGAGCGCAACGCCGAAATGGCGGTGATCAACAGTGTGCAACAAGGTCTTGCCGCCGAACTGGACTTCCAGACCATTATCGATCTCGTGGGCGAAAAGATCTCCGAGATATTCAACGCGCAAGCCACCATGATCTCGCTCTATCTAGCGGACACGAAAGAGGTCAGTCACCGCTATTTGATCGAACGAGGCGAGCGAATTTACATCAAAAAGCCTGTACCGATAGACCGCTTCCGCAGGCGTGTGGTCGAAACGCGTCAACCCTGGTTGATCAACAAGGATTATGTTCAGATCGCAAAAGAGATCGGCGAAGAGACTGTTTTGGAGGGCGAAGAGCCCAAGTCTCTTCTGTTCGCACC
>CAZYLM010000293.1:0-3223 GCA_964648645.1 uncultured Anaerolinea sp. | reverse complement strand
ATCCACGATAAGCTGCTGAAATTACCAGACGAAGTGGAAGTCTTCCCCACGCATGGTGCGGGGTCATTCTGTGTGGCACCGGCTTCGAAAGACCGTACCACTACCATCGGGCGCGAACGCAAGACAAATCAGCTCGCTCAGCCAATGAACCAGGAAGAATTCATAAAACGCGCTTTGACGGGGCTGCCCTCCTACCCAACGTATTACAAATACATGCGCCCGCTAAACCAGAACGGAGCAAAAATTCTCGGCGGTGTGCCTGTCCTAAAACCGATCACACCGACCGAGGTCAGGTCACTTATGGATGAAGGTGTCCTCGTGTTGGATGTTAGACATCAGAAGGCATTCGCGGCGGGACACATCCCCGGCTCGTATGGGATCCGCGTGGATGCGCCGCTTGTTGTTTGGGCTGGCTGGGTGATTCCGTTCGGGAGCAGGATCATCCTCCTGACAGAATCAGCAGGCGACAGGGAGGAAGCGATGCGTCAGCTTATCCGGATCGGATACGATGATGTAGTCGGATACGTCGAAGGCGGGATCGAAGCCTGGGCGAAGGAGTATCCGGTCGAGACTGTTTCAGCCATCGGACCTAAAGAGTTACGGGAGCGGTTAAGCGAAGTAACCTTACTGGATGTGCGTATGTTGAGCGAATGGAATGAAGGTCACATTGCTGGGGCGATCCACTTTGAAGGCGGGCGGGTGGCATGGGATGAGTTGACTTTTCCAAAAGATAAACCGATTGCTATCCAATGCGCCAGCGGAAACCGTTCGATGATCGCGATCTCGGTGTTAAAGCGACGCGGCATTCACAATGTCATCCAGGTGGATGGCGGGATCACAAAATGGAAGATGAGCGGGTTTGATATCGTAAAAGATCAGCCAAATCTCATTAGTCTTTGATCTCACAGTACCTTCATGCCATAACCCGGGTTTAATACATATCATCGGCAATCTATGAACGAAAAGGAGATTTATCATGGCTTACGTATTGGTTCGAATTAGCGTGGAAGATGTTGCAACATGGATGCCTGTCTTTGAACAGGCAGCTGCCATCCGCAAGAATTCCGGCTCCAAAGGCGTGCAGGCGCTCACCAATGTGGACTCCCCTAACGAAGTTTTGATCTTCGGTGAATACGAGGATGTGGAGAAAGCGCGCCAGATGTTTCAATCACAGGAACTTCGCGACGCCATGCAGCGCGCAGGGGTTAAGGGTCCCCCGCAATTAACTTTCATGAACGAGATACTCAGGCTCCCCGCCTAAAGACAAAACCCTCCAGACTAAAACCTGGAGGGTTTTGTTATACTCCGCTGATACCTGGAGTTTTCCATGCCAAATATTGAATCCATCATCCGCCAGATCAACCGCGAGATCGTGCCGCAGTTCGAAGAGAAACTCCGCGCCTACCTCGCCAAGCAGGACAAGGAGTGGCTGATCGAGCAGATCGTGCGCCTGACCCTCGATGCTCACAGCCTGCAGGAGCTTGACCGCAAGCACTACAAGGAAGAGGAAAATCGCAGGCGCGCCGAATTCGGCGATCAAGTCAAGGACCTGGCGTTGGATGTGGGGAAACTTCATGAATTCATAGCATCATACCGGAAGGTCACCCGGGAGGAATTGATCTCAAAAGGTTATCTACTCAAGACAGCGCCGCAAAAAGGCGGGGATATGATCACCAAGGAATTCCGCTCCAATGAGGGAGACGGCATTCTCCGATATGCAAAGGTTATGCTCTTCGCGTTGTTGTTCGGCGACGCCGAATTCAATATTCACCTGAACCGTACCCAGCGCGAACTACTCTCCCTCACCGTGCCCCGGATGAAAACCGAGGCATTGAATTTTATGAAAGCCACGACCGAGTTCGACGCCCTCGGCACCTGGCAGGATCCCAAAGGGACCGCCAGCGACTCGCGCGCCGATTACGTTCTCATGGAGATCGAGTACGGCGAAGTGGATGGTGAATTGATCGGTGAAGGGATCGTCTCCGCGCTCAAGCTGATCAACAATCTTGAGATCAATGAAAAGATCCTATATGCGAGAATGAGCGAGGTGGAACAAAGCACCCTGGCATCGCAGAAAATGATGAAGATACAGTGACAACTCGCCCGGTTTCCGCTGTGCTATACTGAGCATCTCTTCTCTCACTGGTTAAACAGCAATGAATCTTGAGCCGCCCCGCAAACTTCTGCAAAACTATTCCTGGCTTATCTTCGCCCTTCTGCTGACGACCGGAGTTTTTCAGACGTTCAACAAAAGCAACGGCTCAACGAACCTTTATGCGTATCAAGCTGAATCGTTCCTTCACGGTGATTTTGCCATACAAGAAAAACCAAACAAATTGCCAGGGGAAACCATTGAATATCACGGGCGTATTTACAGTCCATTCCCGCCTTTTCCAGCCATCCTGCTGACGCCATTCGTTGCAGCCGTTGGAAGGCAGGATCTGAAGATCTATTGGATTGCCATCATCTTGGCGGCAGCCACAACATGGTCGCTTTACCGCATTTTACTTAAACTCGATCTGGATCGAACAAGCATCAACTGGATCCTCGCCGGGTTCGTTCTTGGGACGGGGTACTGGCAGATATTCCGCGGCAGCGAGTGGGTCTGGCCCTTTGCGCAACTCACAGCAGCCTTGTTCATGTTTCTCGCTATTTACGAAGCGATGCACAAAGGCCGGGGCTGGCTAGCAGGCTTATTTCTTGGTGCGGCATTTCTCTCGCGTCAACTCTCCATTTTCCTGGCACCCTTTATATTCATCCTTTTATTGAGACATGAATTCAGACAAAATCGCACAGCGAACATCGCAGGGTTTTTTGGTTCCATCGGCCTAAGTATCGCATTGTATCTAGGCTTCAATTACTACCGATTCGAATCGTTCGGCAGCGGGTACGAGTTGATGAACTACACAGCATTCGGCGGACCGGGGAATTTTCTGGGCGAACGCGTCAGCCAATACGGAGTATTCGACCCGGCATATTTTCTTTTCAACGCATACCATATGTTCATCCAGGGGTACCACATCGATTTCACCGGACCAGCCATGCTTGAATACGGCGGACTGAGTCGCTTCGGCACATCGCTGCTCATGGCAAGTCCATTCATCATTGCTGCGTTCCGCGCGCGGGGAGAGAAACCTATTATTTGGAGCGGCTGGTTAAGTGTAATTTTCACACTTATCACCGCACTCTTCTATCACAATAACGGGTATATCCAATACAACAC
>CAZYLM010000292.1:1279-3223 GCA_964648645.1 uncultured Anaerolinea sp. | reverse complement strand
TGACTTGTTCATCCAGGTCCGCGCTCAGGTCGTTCGTCACACCGGCTTCATCCAAAATACGCCTGGTGATGACGTTCGGCAAAATGCGCGAGACCGTCTGTTCCATGCACAGATATGGGAAGTCTTCAAGATAGGTCAGGCTGGGTTGAATGGACGCCACCAATGAAGGCGAGATTTCCACATCCACTGAAGCATCGGTATAGGTGGAGGCGTTCGGCAGCATCACCGCTTCGGTCACCGAGCCGCGCCCTGTGATCATGCCCGAGCTACCCACCGTTTCCTGAACCGTATAACGCAGGACAGGAATACCCTGCCCGGGCAGAGTCCCCAGCAAAGGCTTGCTGGCATCGTTCAGATCGCCACTGACTACTGCGGCAGTCAGATCAATCCGTTCCGCGTCGGATGCAACCGTGCCGTTCCAGGCAACATACACCTGCTGACCGGCGGGTACGTCCACACGCTGTTTTGACTCACCGTCCAATTTCAAACCTTCGGCATCGAGGGACACATCCACAGACAGGTCGCGTTTGGTATTGTTGTGGACTGCCGCACCGATCTCAACCTCATCCCCAACCACAAAGAAACGCGGAGTTTGGATCTGTACAAACAACGGCTTGTTGGTTTGCATTTCCACGGAACCTTCGCCCACCAGGCTATCCGCGGTCACAGCGCGGACGTCCGCCACCCAGGTTGTGAGATTCTCCGGCAAGGTGAACGTGACTTGCGCCTCGCCATTCGCATCCGTGGTGACCTGCGCGCGGAAGATCGCCGTATCCTTGAAATCCTGCCGCACGGTGATCACACCTTCGCTGTCGCCACCACCGCCGCCAGCCGCCTGCCCGTTGTTCAAAGCCTCACGGAACTCTTTGTTATAGGCGTCGGCACTGGTGACCAACCCATTCGCCGTAACAATGCTCAATGCACGCGGAGCATAGAAACTGCCAAGCATGGGCTGGGTGTTCGGTCCGGTCAACGCCATCACGGCTTTATCGATCACAGCCAGTGAAACATCTGCGGTTACGGGCTTGCCTTCATAATTCGTGGTTTTGACCGAGTAGGTGATCTCTTCGCCCGGTCCGGCGGTCTGCTTATCGGTGATGACTTCGACGTTCAATTCTTTCTGCGCCGTGTCGATGTGCAACGCCGCAATGCCGACCTTGTAGCTCGGCGTCCCAGAATCCTCCGCCCCGCTGATAACCGTCACAGAGACGTAGGCAATCGGCGCAAACTCGTCCGTGATCGGCAATTCGTAGATGGCGCTGTTATCCGTCAGTTTCAGCACTTCGCTCTTGTACACATGCCCGCGTTCATACGTCACCAGGGCATAGACCTCGCCTTCGAACGGTTGGGCGATCAATATCTTTGCCGTGTCGCCGGGTTTGTACAATTCCTTATCCGCGATCAGGCTGAACGAACGGTCATTGGTCTGCCGCCAGGAAACATAATCCGAACTCGATACCCAGAAATAGGTCGAAGCCTGATTTGGATTTCCCTTGCTGTCTTTGACGGTGACCAACGCCTTATACACCCCGCCCTTCGACGGCGTGAACTCGACCGTTGCGGTTCCATCTTCGCCGGTCACTGCATTCACCTGCCCGGCGGGGATTTCCTTCACCGAAGACTTCCACGTCAGGTTCCCCTGTTCATCCTTTTCCTGCACGCTGTACCACTGCCGCTCCACGAACTTGACTGTCACCGGCTGATTGGGAATCGGATTCGAGTCCCAATCGACCACGACCACACCGAAGTTCTGAGTTTCGCCCTGCACCGCCACATAGGACTCGGAGCGAATGCCCGCATAGTATTCGCTTTGGTGAACGACAAGGCTCGTCCCGCCGCTGACCACATTCCCGGTCACATCCGTGACGTTGACTCCGAAGGTCGCTTGTTGACTGACATTCACATCCGCAGGCAGGAACTTCTGCGGGATCTCCACATGTCCCT
>CAZYLM010000292.1:0-1179 GCA_964648645.1 uncultured Anaerolinea sp. | reverse complement strand
TCTGTCGCCACAAAGAACAGGTTTCTTTGCAGATACGCGATTTCAGACCCCTTCTGCCGCCGGACAATAAAGTAATACCCCGGCTCCAAAGGCTTGCCCTGCTCATCTTCCAGCAGGAGGCGTTCGGTCTTCAAAATATTCAAACTGCCTTCGAACTTAAAATCCCATTCACGCAGGGGGTTGCCCCATTCGATAACCGGGATGTAGTCTGAATCGGCAAGGATACGCATTACATCTTCCCGTTCAAGCGGATAGATCGCCACCGTTTCGAAGGGCACGTTCAAATGCTCATAGTAAATATCCTGCGGGCCCGCGTAACGGAAGGTCAACGGCGTATTAGGCAGAGCGAGCCGTGAATATGGGCTATAAGCGGGATTCTTTATTTCAAAGGCATATTCCTGCTTGATCTGGTTGCCGTAAATATCGCGTGCGCCCGGCAAAAGACGCACTACATAATCGGTGGACGGCTCCAATCCATAGACCGTGACCGAGTTCGATGCGCCATAAAAATAAGAAGAGAGATCGATGCTGTCTTTCAAAGGCGGCGTGATCTGAATGCGGGTCTTCAAGCTGTCCACATCCATGGGGGAGGCAAAATTGATGGTCAGGTAAGATGAGTATTCCCGTTTCTGAACGCTTGCATCGGGATACATCCCCGTCACAGATGGATACGGCACGGTGGCAAATTCGGTTGTCCATGTCTGACCCAGAAAGCCCCCATCCTCTGCCTGCGCAGATCCGTCGATTGCCAGCTGATAAAAACTTTGGATGTCATACATCCCCACCGGCGAAACCGTCACTTCCTCTCCCGTCTTATTCCATTTGAAATTCAGCGGAACTTTTGCGCCGGTTTCCCTGTTCACGAGCGTTGTCGCTTCTTCCACACTTTCGTGATTCATGGGCGTGCCCATATTGAAACGCACGACAAGAGATTGATCCAACAGGATGTGATCTACATTCCCCTGGAACTCCAGCCAGGCACCATCCCAAAACTGCACCCAGTCGATGACGGGGCTTTGAGTGGTGAACCCGGCGGAATAGGATTCATTCATCTCGTTGCCGCTGACATCCTCCAGCCCCGCCTCCACCCGGACCTCGTACCTGGTGTTGCTCTTCAAGCTTTCCTGCGGCTCGAAGATATACACCGATGAACTCACCCATTCGCCTTTGCCTTTCACT
>CAZYLM010000291.1:0-3279 GCA_964648645.1 uncultured Anaerolinea sp. | reverse complement strand
CAGACCTTGAAGCAGTCCCCTGCCTGGGTGCGGCACCACATTTTGGCGCTTGAGGCTGCCGGGCTGATCGAGATCAGTGAAATTCGAAAGACCGGCAAGGTGCAAGAGAAGTTCTATCACGCCAAAGCTGACGCGCTTCTTTTACAAGAACTCATTCTGCCAAAGAGCAAAAAGCCTACGGTCATCTTCTCAGGCAGCCATGATATTGCGCTGGAAAATGTAAGCGAATTCCTTGCAAAGCATGTCAACCTACTTAGTTTGTCAGTCGGTTCGCTGGATGGGTTGGTCAACTTGCGGCAGGGATTATGCCAAATAAGCGGCTCCCATTTGCTGGATGAAAACGGAGAATACAACACGCCGTTTGTTAAACATCTCTTTCCAGATCGTAATGTAGAAGTTATCACCTTGGCATATCGCACACAGGGATTGATGACCGCCAGCGGGAATCCTAAAGGCATCAAGAAGATTGCAGATATCGCCAAACCCAATGTCCGCTTTGTGAATCGCAACCCCGGTTCAGGGACTCGTTTGTGGTTGGATGCTGAATTGCGTAAGCAGAAAATCCCGACCGATAAAATAAACGGGTACGAGGATCAGGTCAACACGCATAGTGAGGCGGCAGATTTAGTCATCCAAAATAAGGTGGATGTATCCCTGGGGTTGCAAGCAGCAGCGCATCAAAACGGGCTTGGGTTCATCCCGCTCTTTGAAGAACGCTATGATCTGGTCCTGCCGCGTGAGCAGGAAACGAATCTCAATCCGCTGCTGGAGTACATTCAAACCGCAAGTTTCCGTGAATTGCTGGCATCGCTGACCGGATATGACACAAATCACAGCGGCGAGCAGATCGCGCTGTAATACAAAAGGATTCCATGAAACGCATTTCTATTATCTTTTCCATCGCATTGATCGGCATGCTTGCGACCATTTCTTGCAGTTCTGCACCCGCTGCTACCGCAATCCCAGCAACGGATGTCGCAGCTGCCACTGAAGCGCCGACCGGGACCCTTGCCACAGAAACACCTGCTCAACCCCCAGCCCCAAAAGGCCTCTTCAAGATCACAAAAGCAGATAGCACTTCGTTCGACGTGACACTCGACGCAGTCAAAGCCCTGCCGCTTGCCAGCCTTACCGTGGAAGGTAAAGTGCAAGAAGGACCCAAATTGAAAGATGTGCTTGCATTGGCCAGCGTGACCGAATTCATTGAGATCACCATCAATGGCAGCGGAGCACCTACCACATTGAAATTCGAGCAGGTAGATGACAACACCATCCTCGATTTCAGTAATCGTGGCACGATGAAACTTGCCACTACGTACATTCCCAAAGCTAATTGGACAAAAGATATTACTGAAATCGTCGTCAAATAATCGTTCTATTTTTTTGCAATTTTCAATTAAGGAAAAGCTTACTTGAATCCCCAAAAAGGAATCTTCCATGCGCATTCTGCTCGGAATTGATGACACAGACAATCTCGAAAGCCGTGGAACGGGGCACCGTGTTCGGCAACTTGCAGATTGGCTCAAAGAGAATAAGCTGGCAAGTCCGCTTGGCATCACTCGTCATCAATTGTTGGTGGATTCTCGAATTCCCTACACATCACATAATAGTTCGGCTTGTTTGGCTATTGAAACCGAACATTCGAATGAAGTGTGGGAAGCGGCTCGCGAATTCCTTTTACGTGAAAGTGCGGTCGGCTCAGATGCAGGTTTGTGCCTCGCAGAGTGGAATTCCCTTAGCGAAGATGTATTAGATTGGGGCCGAAAGGCAAAGGTCATGGTACTCACCATGCCAGGAGCACACGGAACTGCTTTAAAGTCAACGGTACGCTGCGAAGGTCTGACAGGCACTCACGGTGGGATCATCGGCGCGCTCGCTGCAATAGGTTTACATCGTGGAGGGAATGATGGACGCTACCTTTGGTTGCCGGGGCTGCGTGAATTGAAGGGCAAATATCCTATCCATAAGATTTGCTCGCTTGCGCATATTGATCGCGTTTGCACCTTGGAACAAGTGGAACTTTCTCCTAATTTGGTTATTGATGTGGGTGAATGGATTCGCCCCATTTTAAAGAACGGCAAGGCAACCCTTTACGTTGAGGAGAATCATCATGAATGGAACATCATCTCTAAAGACCAGATCAAGCGTCTCTCAAACTGACTGGTCACTCTCGTGGATCGAAGCATTGCTGCTGATCGGCGGCGGTGTAGTGGCGGTGGTTTTACATCGCACCACAGATATGTCGCTCGGTTTGCCGGGGCATCATGGCATCGAATGGATGGCGATCATGATTCTGGGGCGCGCCTCCTCCAAGTTTCGCGGCGCTGGCACGCTGACGAGCATCAGTGCATCGATGGCTTCATTGTTACCAGGTCTGCAAGGTGACAATCCATTCACCTGGTTTTTCTATTTGTTGCCAGGTCTCGTAATGGACTTTGGCTTTTATTACACACCCCGCCTTACAAAATATATTTGGTATCTTGCGCTCATGGGTGGTTTGGCACATGCCACAAAACCATTGGGTCAATTTGTCATCAATCTCATTGCTGGCTGGCCCTTTGGTTCCTTCCGTTATGGAGTGGCATTTCCCTTTGCAAGTCATTTTCTCTTCGGAATGATCGGCGGATTCCTCGGTGCCATGGTTGCACTGGGTATTCACCGGTATTCAAAAAAATCAGATCAAGGATAGATGTATGAAACTCAACTCTCGTAATTTTCTTTTGTCTCTGCTGCTCGTCCTCACGTTGACATTAGCAGCCTGCACCTCCCCCGCCCCAACGGCGGCTCCTGCAACCGAAGCGCCAGCCACCGAAGCCGCAACTGCAGCACCTACTGAAGCACCAACTGAAGCCGCAGCGCCTGCCAACCCGAACCTCATCCTTGCCACTACCACATCGACACAGGACTCTGGTCTGTTGGATGTGCTCGTGCCGATGTTCGAAGAACAGACCGGCTATACTGTGCAAACTGTCGCGGTTGGTACTGGTGAAGCGCTCAAGATGGGCGAAGAAGGCAATGCCGATGTGCTTCTCGTTCACGCCCCTTCCTCTGAAGTGACCTTCATGGACGGCGGCAATGGTCAGGATCGCTTCCTCGTGATGCACAACGACTTCATCATTGTCGGTCCTGCCGAAGACCCTGCTGGTATTAAGGGACTTGGACCCAAGGATGCTTTCGTTGCCATCTACAATGCAGGTGCGCCTTTCGTCTCTCGTGGCGATGACTCGGGTACACACAAAAAAGAAGTGAGCTTCTGGCAGAAGGCTGAACTCGACCCGG
>CAZYLM010000290.1:0-3298 GCA_964648645.1 uncultured Anaerolinea sp. | reverse complement strand
TTCCGCCATCACTTCATTGGCAGAGATGCCGCAGTTCAACGCCACACCGTGGTCACGATAAGCGGTGATCACACGGTCACGAGATTCACGTGCCGCGATCAAACCAGTCGAAACGGCTTCCTGCCCAATATAAAGGTGCATGAAGCCGCCGATCTTGCCCGCTTGATACAATTCAGCGCCGCGTTCTTCCACACGGCGGATCAGCACCATCTGGTAATACAGGTCTAATAATTGTTCTTTCTTCATTTGTTTGGAAGCTCCGATAAAATTGTGTAATACGCCACAATCGGCGTCTTTTGGGTTGGAATATATCTAAGGAGAGAACACCGAACGCTCGTGTGCGTTCTGTTCCCCGTAAACCGAGTCGGGGATTATATCAGAGGGAAAAAAGTATCTTCCTATTTTGATAGATTTTGAAAGCCAAGTTTCCCCAGGTTTTTATATTGACAAACCATTTCCACCTGCGGTAGGCAAGGCTCGATCTTTCAATTTTGTACTGGCACCGTCAGCCTCAATTAAAAACGAACTCACCCTCGAACACTAGGCTCGGGGTGAGTCGCGTCATCACAGGGCTTTGATCATTTGCAAGGCGGCACGAATTGGACAGCCTTCTCCGATGTCCCGTTTTCATTAACCGCTTCGATCTCGTAAGTCACGTTCTTGTTATATGGCGCAGCCGGGTCTTTAAAAGTGAACTTCGTCGGTTTGAGTTCAGCCATGCGGCTCCCATCACGGTAAATGCGGAATGCCGTCTCGCCGCCGCCGCTCGACCAGCTCAAGCTCACCGAGAATTTTTTCTGTGCTGAAAGGCACTGCGCATCGACTACAAAGAAGTTCAAGGGGATACCAGGCAGGGGTGGTGCTTCGCCGATGGGCAGCGAACTGAAATCCTGGTTGGGTGTGGCAAGATCATAGAAGATCCAGCATTCACGACCGGTATTGTTAACGACCTGCCACCATTCGTTGTCCTCGCTCCGTCCGACCACGGGTAATTCGGTGCCCGAGGCGATCTGGTCCACCGGGTTATAAAAGGTGCTTGGACCCAGACGGCAATTGGAATTCTTCGTCAACGTAAGTTCTGCTGGGATCGACTCTGTGGCGGTCGGCGGGATGGGGGTGTCTGTGGGCATGGGCGTCGACGTATTCTCCACCACCACAACATAGGTCACACCGGGGGTGGGTTGAGCCGGGTTTTCTCCTCCGGCTGTGCTGCCCGGCACATTACAGGCAAGGATAAATAAAAGTAATACGACGAATACAAACGGACGTTCTCTTCTCGCTTTCATAATAAATCTCCTCGAATGGGTTGGTCGATTTCGAGTTATTATACTCTTGCCAAATTGATTTCGATTTAATGTAAAATAATTTTATGGACTGGTTCTCCAACTCGAAGCAGGGCGAAGCTAGGAAGTTGCTGCCCCTTCTGGCAGATGCTGCACGCCGTGATCGGGCGGCTCAGGAGCTGATTCGACTCGGAGCTGACTCTGTTCCCGTTATGATGGAGGCGCTTCAGACCCAGGACTTGAGCCTGCTCGTTCTCTACCAACATATCCTCGCCCGAATCCCTTCTGCCTCTCCTGAACTTGCGAAAGCACTGCGTTCTGCACATCCGTTGATCCGCGGCAGGGTCGCCGAAGTCTTCGCGATAAGAGGCGACAGGAATGCTGTTCCTGTTTTGCTCGAAGCCTTGACCGGAGAATTTTTTACCGTCCGTGCTAGAGCCGCGTTGGCATTGGGGAACATCGGCGATGCTCAGACGCTGCCTGACCTGCTCCCTTTGTTGAAGGACTCCGAAGGTGAAGTGCGTATTGCGGCATGCATTGCGGTTGGAAAGTTTTGCGATCCATCCACCTTTGACGATCTTGCCAATGTACTCCTCGATGATCCTCTGATTGATGTACGGCAGGCTGCTGTCGGGGCGCTCGGCGAGACGCGCCACCCGGCTGCTATTCCTTTTTTGATGGAAGCTTTACGCGATTCTTTTTGGTGGTTCGAGCGTGAACAATCCGTGCATGATTTGTTGACTGCCATAGAAAATATGGGGCAACCCGCAGTCGAGCCATTGATCGATGCCCTGCTCGATCGTGAAGGGACGGTTCGAAAATTTGCAGCGATCTTGCTTGGCAAACTCAAAGACTCCCGTGCCATCGAAAATTTAGGCGGGCTATTGTATGATTTACATCATGAAGTGAGTCGGACTGCCGCCGAAGCCCTGGCTCAGTTCGGGACACCCGCTATCGATGTCTTTACGGCAGCTTTGCAGCATCCGGAGGCGGGTGTCCGTGAATGCGCAGTCTACGGGCTTGGTCTGATACGGGATGAGCAAGTCGGTTTGCTATTGATCGAAATGTTGCGCGACCCGGACCGGGGAGTACGGTCACAAGCCATACATTCCATTGTTAAATTAAGAGACAAGCGGGCAGTCCCGGTCTTACAGGAAATTGCTACCAACCGCGCGGACAGGGAATTGGCTGCATCCGCAAAAACAGCGATCGAAAAAATCGGTTAACAAGGCGAGGTGCCATAACCCCGCTTGATCTTTTTTATTGGTATGGAGTTAAGATGAAGCGCATACATGTATTGCTCGGTATCCAGTCCTTGTTGGCGATCTTGGTCTCAATCAATCGTCTCGGCTCATGGACGCTGGGGTATGTACATCCTAATCAATTTTTACGCTGGGTGGATTTGAACAATATTCTTGTTTCCTTCGTCAGCCTGATTGCGGCATATTTACTCAAGAAATCCATCGAATACAATTCGCCCGCTCGTGAAGGCGCGTCACACACATTCTGGAACCTTGTCTTCTTTGCAGGAGTCTATTTGACCGCCCTGAGTTATGGCTTTCATGAAATGACAAATTACCTTCATGTCCGCTTTTGCGACCCGGACCCAGGCGGCGACCTTTGCCGCATCATCATCTTCAACGATGATGAGTTCAGCCATTGGCTGTTCTTTGCAGGATTCATCATGGCAAACGCGGCAATTCTGTTTTTGCAAATCCTCTTTCCACATCAAGGGAAAATCAGCGGGGGCGATATTGCCCTATTATTGCTGAACTCCCTCTTTTTGAGTCTGGGGGTGATGGCGAACCTTGGCTTTGAAGAAATTGGTCTGGATTTGTACGTGGTCGCGTTTCTCGCCATGATTTCTGCCTACCTGCTTTGGAAACGTGGCAGGCAGCCGATGTTCATCTATTACACATCTGCATATTGGCTAGGCTTGGTTGGCAGTCTTTTGGCGCAAGCGTTGCGCTGATTTTTATCGTTAAAAAGGAGAACCCATGTCACACGATACGATT
>CAZYLM010000289.1:0-3300 GCA_964648645.1 uncultured Anaerolinea sp. | reverse complement strand
TGCCCAGCACGTCATCGGCTTCGTAGCCTTCCATCTCCAGCCGCGGAATATGGAAATGATCCACCATCTCGCGGATTCGGTCCAACTGCGGGCGTAGATCATCGGGCATCTTCTCGCGTGTGCCTTTATATTCCGGGAAGATATCGTCACGGAAGGTCTTGCCCACATCAAATGCCACCGCCAAATACTCCGGCTTCTCCTGTTCCAACACGCGGATCAGTTCGCGCGCAAAGCCATAAATGCCTGCTGTCGGCTGTCCCGTCGAAGTCTGCCAGCGTTGGCTTCCTCCGCCCGCGGTCAGGGCAAAATACATCCGGTATGCAAGAGCGTGTCCATCGATCAAGTAAAGGGTAGGGGGCATGGGTCGGGAACCTTTATATTCTTTGATACACGTTGGTCGAGTAGTGGCGCATGTTTGTCGCGCCGCGTATCGAGACCACCGTGTATTGTCATTGCGAGGCGCGGCGTTCTTACTGCCGACGTGTGCCACGAAGTGGTAAGCAATCTCGTCGAACTTTTTGACTTCGCAATGACGATATGTTGTTAAACAAAAAACGCAGAGCGAATTATACTCTGCGTTTCGTAATTTAGAACTTATGTTTCAGTGAAAGGAATCGAAAGCGGCGCAGTGGCGCCATCTCCCCACTTTCGCGAATTATTTTCCCAGCGCCATATCGTCCAGGCCCTGGCGGTTGCGGGTCGTGCGGATGTAATCGCGCACCAGTTGCGGCGGGTGGGGCTGTGATCCGCCCATGATCAGATACCCCGGCGCCCAGAAATCGCCTGAAGGATTTTCCTTCTTGATGCGCGGGAACTCGGCGAAGATCTTCTCCGAAGTCTGTTGGCGCATGATGCGCATCAGGTGCCCCGGCGACGTGTTCGGCTGAACGTTCACGACCCACTGCAAATATTCCGGGCGCACGGCGAGATACTCCAGCCGCCAGCCGAATGCGATGCAGATGTTCGGCAGCCACTCACCGAGATGATCGGAAAGATCGCCCGTCAGGTAATGGGTCGAGAAGCGCGGCACAAGCAGGCACGCATAGGTCAGGTGATACAGCCCGGCCGAGATCGGTTCCGCTGTCAATTTTCGCGCCGCCTCCGTCGTAGGGCTTTCGCGTGTCACGTCGGTCTCGCCCGGTTGCGGACGTGCCACCGGGGTTGCCGGCCTCGGTTTGGATCGGCTCGGGGCGGTGACTTCCACTTCGTCGAAGGAGGTTTCGGTGCGGTTCACAGCCTCTCGCGGGGCGGGAGCCGGGGTCCTTGTCTCTCGATGAACAGCAGGCGAAGGATCGCGGCTGAAAACGGAGGCATTCGAGAGCAGGTCCGAGACCCGGGTTTGATTCGGGTCGAAGGGTTCCTCTTCCTGTTTTTTGGTTCGCGGCAGGTTGAAATCGCGGGTCGTCATCGGCTCGGGGTTCGGGGCTGGGATGTCCGCGAGGATGTTCGAGATCGAGGGGACGTCCTCGCTGCCCTCTTCTGTAAATTCGATTTCCTGGGCTGAGGCGGTGGGCGCATTGCGTGCCTCGCCCTTTTCGGTTCCGAAGTCGCTTAGCAGTTTATTCGCCTGTGAGCGGATGGTGCTGAAGGGAGTCTCCGCATCGAAGACCAGCGCCAGCACAGATTCGGATGTCAGCCGCGTGGCGTACAGCATGTGTTCGGCTTTCGTGCTTTCCAGCCGGATGAAGCGCAGCAGGTCAGACCCCTTTTGCCCGTCCCAATTGCGGGTGACGGTTTGCGCCACTTCCTTCGCCGCGCTCTGAGAGAGACCGCCCGCATACGCCCACAAGTCTGTGCGTTTTGTGATCAATGCCGCTTGAGCGGCGGATTCGAGGGTCAGGCGGGTGAGGTGTTGGGCGGCGCGGTTCGGGTCGCTCAGCCACGGCAGGTACTGCATCGTGGTTGAAGACATGCCGCTTGCAGATGACGCGGGAGATTGGTGGGGTTGACTGAGTGCGTTCATAAAATCAGACATTCTAAAAGGCTTTCGAACCATGATCCACGGCCGCAGGCTGTCGAAAGGCGGCGGGGACCCGGTTTCTTCACACAACAAGACCAGGTTGATGCCCATGCTCACCGTGCGCAGCGCGTACCCGATCTCCTGCACCCATTCATTGCCGAGTGCCAGGTCCAGGATGGCAAGCGGCGCGCCGATCTGGTTTGCTTTCACAATGGCGGAGGCTTTATTGTTCACCACATGCACCCGGTAGAACTTCGTATCTTCCAGCGAACGACGGATACTGTCACCAAGCGCAGTGGAGGGGGTCACGACCATTATGTCGGCGGGCATCTTTTAAAGTGTAACACTTCTGCAAAGACCGGGCAAGTACTCCCCAGAAGGGGTTTCCTGACATTTTGGAAAGAAAAACTGTGAAAATTAAAGAGGAAAAGCCTCACCACGATTGAAGGTAAGGGTATAAACAGCAAAAATGCCCGATATTGCGGGGTTTTCTTCTGTGATCTCTGTGCCCCTTGCTTTGATAACGGGTAAACCCTACGAATAATCCCCTCTTAAGTCCTTGATTCCCAATAAAGCCGCCAGGACCTCAGGCGGGATGTCTGCCTCGGGCAGATCGGTCTTGTAAAGTTGTTCATTCACTGCCCGCTCGCGTAAATTTTTCCACAACAGGTTGCGTTCTTCGCCTTCCACCACCAGGTCGTTCAAGGTCTTTGCGTTCAGCAGATACTCGCCCGTGGAATATAAAAAGGTCAGCCGCTTCCATTTGTCCGTCTTCACCGGCTCTTTGAGCTTTTCCAGCCCGCCCAGTTGGATCTTGAAATATTCCTCTTTGGCGCGGGGATGCTCGGACTCATCCTTGAGCAGTTCGCCTCGTGTGGTCAGTTCGTGGCCGTTGACCTGTGCCACGTATTCGATCTGACCGCCCCTCTCTCCGAACGCAGCGGGTTGGTAGAACGCGAGATAATCCACGCTGACGACTTTGGGCGCGCTCCGCAGCGGGATGCGATACCAGCCCAGCAGCCTTGCGATCTCCAGATCCCTGGGCGATGGCAGCAGGCACACAAGGATCAGGTCCGTGGGTTTGAGCATGGGCTGATTATACCCAGCCGTCTGTCATTGCGAGTGGCGCTCCAGCGCTGCGAAGCAATCCATGAATTTATAGCCGGTATTTTATAATGGATATCTTGCATTAGTAGATAGAACCAGCTCATCAGCGAGTATTCCCCGGCCCCCGGGGTGGACGAAGTGAATGGTGTTTATTTCAACGGGCTGACGACCATCCGGGGAAAAGTATGTTACGGCATCGCGGAAGGACTGGGCGGCTTCATGGTTTGGGAACT
>CAZYLM010000288.1:0-3313 GCA_964648645.1 uncultured Anaerolinea sp. | reverse complement strand
TCTTCGGCTTCGTAGTTGAGAAATTCACCGAGCTTGTGTTTGGCTTGATGAATGCCGGGCGTATCGACGAAGATGAGCTGGGCATTGTCGAGAGTGAGAATGCCGAGTTGACGTTTGCGCGTGGTCTGCGGACGCGGTGACACGGCAGCGATCTTTTGCCCGAGCAAGGCGTTGAGCAGGGTGGACTTGCCCACATTGGGGCGACCGATGATGGCGATAAAGCCGGAACGATGGTTGGTTTGACTCATGCAGGTTTCTTCTGATAGTTTACGATGACGAGACTCATAATGATCAGAATTGTACCCGCAATTAATTGCCAGGTTAGGGTTTCTTTGAGGAAGATCACACCCAGCAGAACGCCGCCCACCGGGAAGATATAGGTCACCAGCGTGGTGCGTGTGGGACCGATCTCATGCAGAAGATAGTAAAAGAGCAGCGATGTAACGCCCGAACCAAGCAGACCCAGCCATAAGAACGAAATCCATGTAATGGGCAGTTGCGGCAGGACGAGCGGCTTTTCTGTGAATGGAATGGTGAGCCACATAAAGATCGCCGAAGTAATGACCGGCAAAGCGGCGCGGGACATGCCTTTGATATGGGCGGTGGTCTTTCTACCGAATACGGCGCTCCAGGCATAGAACAAGGCAGCGACAATCACAGCCAATTGACCGATCATGTTTTGATGTTGGCTGGCAAGCAGGTCTTTGCTAAACAGAATGAGAATGCCTGAGAAACCCACCAGCAAGCCGGTCAACTTTTGAGGGGTGATCTTGTCGTCCTGCAGCCAGAAGTGCGCGATGATAAGTGTAAACAGCGGCACTGTGGCATTCAAGATCGAAGCGACTGCCGAGTCGATGACTTGTTCCCCCCAAGAGATAAAGAAGATGGGAATTGCCAAGCTGGTAGGACCGAGGATGGCGAAGTTGATGAGCGTTTTATGGTCTGTGGGCCATTCCGATTTTTGATAAAGCGCAATGGCTGTAGACATCAATGCACCAAACAACATGCGGAATGCTACCAATACATTAGGGCTGGCTTCTTGTACACCGATCTTGATCCAAAGGAATGAAGAACTCCATATGCCGCCCAGGGCAATGAAGGCGATCCAATGTTTTGTTTTCAAAATTTCCTGCTTTCTTTATATTAAGGTGTTCTTGGGCTCCAATTGGCAATTGCCAGGCTGAGAATGATCAACACTGCACCGACCACAACTTGCCAGGTGAGCGCCTCATTGAGGAAGATCACACCAAGCGTGACCCCGCCAAGCGGCATAAGGTAAGTGACCATGGTGGCGCGGGTGGGTCCGATCTCGTGGATAAGGTAGAACGCCATCACGAATGCCAACCCTGAGCCGAGGACGCCCAGCCAAATTAGGGCAACCCATGTGATGGGTAGGGTTGGGATTTGCAAAGGTTTTTCAAATAGAGCAGCGGCTAGGCTCATTAGAAAGGTAGCGGCTGCAAGTGGACCCATGCTGCGATAAATTGCGGGCATCTCTTCGGTAAATTTGCGAGCAATGATCGTACTTGCTGCATAAAACACACAGGCAAGGATCACCGCCAACTGCCCAAGGATTGAACTTGTTCCATTGCCAATATCTTTGAGCATAAGCAGAACCACACCTGAAAAACCGGTCAGCAGCCCAAACACTTTGGGCGTCGTCATCTTATCGTCGTGCAACATGAAGTGTGCCACGAGGATGGTAAAGAGCGGGACGGTGGCATCCAAGATGGAGGCAACGCCAGAGTCGATGGATTTTTGTCCCCAGCTGATGAGGAAGAAAGGCAGGGCGATGTTGGTGATGCCAAGAGCGATCAATGGACCCCATTCTTTCCATGTGCGGGGAAAAGGGACCTTTTGGATGAAAAGCACAGCCAGACCAAATAAAAGCCCAAAGAAGGCGCGAAAAGCAACGAGAGTAAGCGGACCCACTTCACGAAGCGCGATCTCGATCCAGAGAAAGGACGAACTCCAGATCAAACCGAGCGCGATAAAGACAACCCAATGTTTTGTTTTCAACATGAACTCCTTGAGATAGCTCAACCATTTTGATTTTTTTAGTGATTGAGCATTCTTTGCATTGTATCGAAAGGTTATCTGTATCTACGACCCGTTTCTTGCGCATTTTAGGCAGAGAGGCAACCTTCCGGTTTATAAACCCTGATGGTGGAGGCAGGGTTCTTTTCAAGCTTGGCTGCCGGGCGGCGCGGACGTTGCACCAGGTCTCCGCCACAGTTCGGGCAGATATGGTTCAGCCTGGTCTCAGCGCAGGTGGCACAGAACGTACATTCAAACGTGCAGATGCGTGCTTCACTTGAATCAGGTGGAAGATCTACATTGCAGCATTCACAACCGGGTCTCATTTCCAACATGTATTCCTCCTTTTAGAGCCAGCCGCGTTCCACAGGGTAACGTTCTTTATCTTCCCAGTATTCAATGCCGCCGATCATCTCTTTGACGTGAAAGCCGAGGGCGCTGAGCTTGGCGGCGGCTTTGGTTGCGCCGTTGCAGCCGGGACCCCAGCAATAAACCACCAACAGCTTCTCTTTGGATAGCTTGGATGTTGTCTCTGTGTTGATGTTTACTTGCGGCAAATTGATCGCGCCTTGGGCATGGCTCTTGGCGTAGTCTGCTGCGCTGCGAACATCGATCAGGACAAAGTCTGCCAGTTCATTCTTCATATCCGCATACACGTCAGATGGGTCGGTCTCATAGGTCAGCTTGGCAGAAAAGAACGCATTGGCAATGGGCGGGTCTGCTGCCGGTGTGGCTGTGACCCTTGGTTTGGGTTTGAGGGTAACCATGTTTTCTCCTTGAAGTGGAATGTTTCAAGTGTATGGAGAAGAGCTGTTTTTGTGAATTTGAGGGTTTCGAACGCAGTGTTCGGTGAAGCGAAACGCTCCGCAGAATGGAATCATGTATACTGCGAACATGGAACTTAATCACTTAAAGACCTTTGTGATTGTGGCAGAAGAAAGAAATCTGACCCGTGCCGCCGACCGCTTGTATATGACTCCGCCATCGGTCAGTGCGCACATCAAAGCATTGGAAGATGAACTAGGCGTGACGTTGTTCATCCGCAAACCGCAGGGCATGGAAATTACCGAACACGGTGAAATTCTGCGCGTGAAAGCTGAGAAGATATTGAACTCCACACGAGAGATGGTCAACTTATCGAAAAGGCTACAGGCATCTCTCACAGGCACGACTCGCATTGGACTGAGCGCCACCTCCATGTATCAACGCGCGGCACAGATCATCAGCCAGATGCAGAAGGAACACCCGGATATCGAGTTGACCTTTATGGCATCCT
>CAZYLM010000287.1:0-3320 GCA_964648645.1 uncultured Anaerolinea sp. | reverse complement strand
AAAAATGCCATCGGCGAAGCCTTTCACATCACATCGGATGAAGTTCTCAGCTGGGACCACATCTTCCTCGAAGTGTATCAAGCCCTGGGCGCGGACCCGAGGCTGGTCCATATCTCCTCGGACCTGCTTGTCAAATATGACGAATCAGCGCTCGGTACACTTATCGGCGATAAATCGAATAGCGTGGTTTTCGATAATGGCAAGGTCAAGCGTTTCGTGCCCGGGTTCAATTGCGAGGTAAAGTGGAGCGAAGGGCTGCGTTGGGCGCTTGCCTGGTATGAAGAGCACCCCGAATTCCAGACCATCGACCACGAAGCCGATGCCAAATGGGATAGAATCATAGATATTTATTCGCGCGTTTAAGAAGATACGGCTCAAAATCGGCAGATTTTGCAGGCCATAAAATAATTTGTGGAGGTTGTCATGACGACCAAAAAGAAAGGTGTGATCGGAATTTTAACGGGGGGCGGCGATGTGCCGGGGTTAAACCCTGCCATTCGCGCGGTAACCATCCGTGCTTTGCGGGAAGGCTGGCAGGTGGTGGGTATACGTCGCGGTTGGGGCGGGTTGATGGATATCGTCCGCGACAAGGATGCTGATAATAGCAACAATTATCAATTCCTTACTGAGGAGATCGTCAATCGTGCGGGGCGTACAGGGGGGACCTTCCTGCATACCTCGCGGACCAAGCCGAGCTCGGTGAAAAAGTCAAGTGTTCCGCTGCATTTGCGAGACCAGTATAAAGAGGATAAGAACGACCTGACTCAGGAGGTGTTGAAAAACCTCGAGTTCCTCGGCATCGATTCGCTCATTCCCATCGGCGGCGACGATACCTTGAGTTACGGCGTGCGTTTGTATCAGGAAGGCGTCAAGGTCATTGCGATCCCCAAAACCATGGATAACGACGTACCGGGCACGGATTACTGTATCGGCTTCAGTACTTGTGTCACGCGCACCATATCGCTGACCAACAGCCTGCGCACCATTGCCGGTTCGCATGAACGCATCCTCGTACTTGAGGTGTTTGGGCGATATGCCGGTTTTACTGCGATGCTGCCGACCATGGCGGGGGCCGCCAACCGTTGTGTGATCCCTGAATTCAAATTCAACATCGAGCATCTCACCGAGCTGCTCGTCAAGGACCGCAACGCGAATCCAAGTCATTATTCGGTTCTGCTCATCTCGGAAGGTGCGATGTACGAGGGTGGTGAGATGGTATTCTCAGACCGCAGCACTGACGCCTACGGTCATGCCAAATTGGGCGGCATCGGTGACCTTGTTTCCTCGCAGATCAAGGATCTTTCGGCAAAGTATAACGACGGTAAATCCGTGGATGTGGTCAACCAAAAACTGGGTTACATGGTGCGAGGCGGCGATCCGGATGCCATCGACTCGATTGCTCCGATGGCGTTTGGCAACCTCGCGCTCGACTTGCTGTTGAAAGGCATTCATGGACGGCTGGTTGTTCTGAAGAATGGGCGCTACGATAACGTCCCGTTGGATGTGGTGACTGCCACGAAGAAGGTGGTCAACGTCAACCATTATTATGATACGGAACGGTATCGCCCGATCTATGAGAACTTCGAGATGAAACCGCTCTTTATCATGACGAGCGAAGGCTAGTTGATAAATACTCACTGCCCGGGTGAGGATCTCATCCGGGTTTTTTATTAAATTCAGACCGAATTGGTTATATAATACCCACGGTCACAATTTGCGTTTTCCTGCCTCTGAAAATTGTAATTTGTGGCTGTGCTGGGTATGATTCCAAAAAATTATTAGGAGAGAGAATCTTATGAACTTTGCAATGTGGAAGAAGGCGCTGCAGGTCATCCCCTCGGTTTCGAAGGATGAATGGGACAGGCTGGATGTCGTGTCCAAATGGCTGATCTCGACCCGGGCAGCCGTCCTGGTCATGACCTTTATCTCTGCTGCGTTGGCGGGTTTGTTCGCCCTGCGCGATGGAGCGTTTACCTTCCTGCCCTGGTTGGCGCTCGTCTTTGGGCTTATTATGGCTCATGCCAGCAATAACATCTTTAATGACTATACAGACTTCGTACGCGGTGTGGACAAAGATAACTACTATCGTAACATCTATGGTGCCCAACCCATCGCCAGCGGATTGGTGACCCCGCGTCAACACCTGACCTATTTTGCAGTCACTGGCGGGTTGGCGTTTGTTGCCGGTTTATATTTGATATTCGTCAACGCGAATGATCCCGTCGTATGGACGCTGCTAGGGCTTGGGGCATTTTTTGTTCTATTCTATACCTGGCCCCTCAAGTACATCGCCCTTGGTGAAGTTGCCGTGCTTTTGGTCTGGGGTCCATTGATGATTGGCGGCGGGTATTACGTACTTGCCCACCGATGGGATTGGAACGTTGTCCTCGCCTGCCTGCCATACGCACTCGGCGTAACCACCGTCATTTTTGGCAAGCACATCGACAAACTGGATAAAGACAAGGCAAAGAACATCCACACCCTGCCGGTGGTACTTGGAGAGAAAGTCTCGCGTTATACCGTTCTGGCGATGATGATCTTCCCATATTTTTTAACCGCTTATTTGATCATCATCAAATTCTTCACCCCGATCATGGCGATCGTGTTGCTGGCGATCCCCACTTTCCTGCGCACATACCCGGTCTTCCTCAAGCCGAAACCCGATACCAAGCCCGAAGGACCCGAGGGACGCGGCTGGCCCTTGTATTTTGTCGGCTTCGGTTTCTATAATAACCGCGCCTTTGGCATGTACTTCATGCTTGGCTTGTTGCTCGATATCATCATCCGCGTCTTACCGGCGACACAGAATTTCTGGCGGTAAGGCGTTCAAATCAGGTTTCAATCCGCCTCCCATCGTTCAAGACGGTGGGAGGCTGCTCATTTAATAAGGGGAGGAATGTCACTTTTGCATCCCTAAGCGGCGATCTATAATATATTCATAATTTTGAATATGAAAAAGAATCCCATCCTTGAAATATCAAATCAAATTGCAGCCCCTTTATCTGCCATTGCCCCTCCGCAGCGTGTTGCAATCCTTCTCGCCATCGGCAAAGGCGAAGCCTGTGTCTGTCACCTTGAAGCTGCGCTGGGATTACGTCAAGCCTACATCTCCCAGCATTTGATGGCGCTCCGCAAAGCGGACATCCTCCAAGACCGCCGCGAGGGACGTTATGTTTTCTACAAGATAAAGAACGCTTCTCTGCTGGACCTGATCACTGCCTCCGCCTCCCTAAGCGGACTCTCCGCCGAATCTGTTTCTTCGCTTATCAATACGCAGGTATATCCATCTTGTGAATGTCCGCATTGTGTGCCTGCTTTGA
>CAZYLM010000286.1:0-3354 GCA_964648645.1 uncultured Anaerolinea sp. | reverse complement strand
GCCGCCAGCGACGAATTGCGTCACAGTAGATGGATACTTGCCTTTCCAAAATTTATAAGCAGGTATGCTGCGACGAATTTCCTCCACCCAACGCAGCGGACGCATGAGTTCTTCGATGAAAATTTTGTGCGGAGCAAGTTTGGCAAGGCGATCTGTGCTGGGCGCTTCGAGGTTGACCGAGACGCGGTCTGCCAACTGCATGGCGCGATAGACCTGGTCTTTCTCGGAGCCGGGCATGACCTTGAGATGCAGGTAGCCTTTGAACCCGTGCTTCTTTCTGAGGAGATCGGCGGTATCGAGCAATTTATCCATGGTGCGGACGCCGCCTGCCGCGATGCCTGAGCTGAGGAACACTCCCTCGGCGAATCCGCTTTGATTCATTTTGCTGAACAAGCCTGCAAACTCATCCGGCTTGAATGCCACGCGGCGGAAATCTCGCCCAGCCCTGAACGGACAGTAGAAACAATCGCGCTCGCAGGCGGAGGAGAGCAGGGTCTTCAAGAGAACGATCTTTTGCCCGTTCGGCAACTGGGCAGCGTGGGTGAAGGCGTTGTCATCCTCCTTTGGAGAATAACAAGCTGGAGCGCCGAGGTTGACCTTCGGTTGACTCAGGGCATCACCATCCGCATCGAACTGCATTTGGGAGGAGAGTTCCTTGAGGGTTTGGAAGGCGTCCATGCTTTGATTATAGAACATATATTCTAAATTATCAAGCAAGTACTCATGGGTGTTATGGATGAAAAAACACCAAGTTATAATCGCCCCATGCCCTTCGACCGCATCGCCATGATCGCCCGTTGGAAGCCCGTCCATTTGGGGCAGGCGGCGGTGTTGCGCGCCATGTGCAATGGGGCAGGGCATGTATCCATTGGTGTCGGCTCGTCCAACCGCTATAATCTGCGCAATCCTTTTACCTTCGAGGAAACCGAGTCCATGCTGAGGCTGGTGTTGGCTGGTCTCGATACGGCGGCGGAGAACACGCCGCCTACTCGACCAGCGAAAAATTATGAGATCATCCCTGTGCCAGACCTGGACGACGGCCCGCGCTGGCGTGCCATGGTGAAGGAAATGTTTGGGGATTTGGATGCCTTTGTGACGGATAATCCCTACGTGGCGAATCTAATGAAAGACGATTACCGGCTCATGCGACCCGTGGACTGGCTGCCACCATCCGAGCATATCCGCATCGACGGGACGACCGTCCGCGGGATGATGGCGAAAGGGGAGAGATGGCAAGACTGGGTCCCGGAGAGAGCCGCGCAGTATATCGAAGAAAACAAATTGGATGAACGTTTCCGACGTGAGTTCGGTCTGGAGACGTTGGCAATGCAATCCGTTATCAAATAATTGGGCGAAGAAACCTCGCCCCTACGATATATAACAATAAAAGGAGATTTTTATGTATTCATGGGATGAAGATACCAGTTCATGGTATGGCAAGTCGAAGTATGCCTACGCCCCGGCTGCTGCCCCCACCCGAGCCGACTCGGCTGCGCGTGCCAAAGCGGCTGGGCCGCGCACGTATCAGGGGCGGACGGGACCGAACGAAAAGATCATCGACCCGAAAAAGACCATCAGCACCCAGTCAAAGAATCCGTTGATCGTGGCGATCGACGTGACCGGGTCGATGGCATCCTGGCCCTCTGAGATCTTCGACCGTCTGCCCTTGCTGTATAACACTCTCTCCCAATACCGCCCGGATGTGGAAATTTGTTTCGCTGCCATTGGCGATGCCGGCGTGGACAAATGGCCCCTGCAAGTGACCACCTTTGCCAGCGGTTTCGATCTGGAGCAGTTGCTCGGTTCCCTCTTCGGTGAAGGCGGCGGTGGGGATGCGCCCGAGTCGTATGGTCTGTTCGCTCATTGGGTCAATACCCATGTCGAAATCCCCAACGCAGAAGAGACTCCCTTCTTGATCGTGTTCGGCGACATCACCATGCACCCGAAGGTTTCTGGAAAACAGGTTGAGCATTATCTCGGCGATAAATCCGGCGACCTCGATGCGATCAAAGAGTGGCAGAAACTGACCCAGAAATGGAATACCTGGTTCCTGCGCCGCCCGACCGGGAAACACGGCGACCAGGTGGATGAGCAATGGGGTAAAGCCATTGGCGAACAGAAGATCTTCCATATCGAAGATGAACAACGCGCCGTCGATTACGCAATGGGTCTTGTTGCCCGTTCGTGGGGATACTTTGGTGACTTCCAGAACAATATGCGCGCCCGGCAGGATGAAAACAAGGTCAAACAAATCAGCAAACCGATCGAGATGATCTGTCCGCGTTGCGGTGCGCCGATTCCCGTCAATGCCGATGGGATGTTCAAGTGCGGCTTCTGCGGGACGACGTTGAAGTTGTAGATTGGTATTGGTAAATTGGTAGACCGGTAAATTGGTTTTGGTCAAATGAAGATTTCCGCCATTGTCACCATCCCGCCTTATGCATCGTTCATCGACGAGGTTGCTGCGCATCCCATCGTGGGTGGACTGCGGCTGAACACGGTCATGCCATTGCGGGAGACTCATCATGAAGTATTGGGGCGCCTCTCAAAATTCAAACAGCCGCTGTGGGTGGATCTGAAAGGACGTCAACTGCGGGTGGCGGAACCAGCGATGCCGCCATTCACTGAGATAAAACTCAGCCATTCCATCAAGGTCCATACACCAGTGGATGCTTATTTTTCGGATGGCAATGAACGCGTGCGCGTGGTGGCAGTGGACGGCAAACGTCTCATCATGGAAGATGGTCCGCGACGCATGGTGGGACCGGGCGAATCGGTCAATATCATTCATCCGTCACTTGAGATCGAAGGAACGCTGACCGATACAGACCGCGCTTATCTCGCCGCGATGAAGGAGCTTGGGCTGACCAAGGTGATGCTTTCATACGTTGAGTCTGCGCGGGATGTGGACGAGGTGAAAAGCCTGCTGCCGAATGCGGAAGTGGTTTGCAAGATCGAAACACAAAAAGGATTGGACTATGCGCGGAAGAAAAAGTCCACGCACGGTCAATTGATGGCGGCGCGGGGCGATTTGTATGTGGAGGTTTTGCAGCCGCATAAGATCATCCCCGCTTTGAAAACCATCATCCAAGCCGACGCCAATGCCATTGTTGCCAGTCGCATTTTGGATTCGCTGGCGTGGACGCCCGTGCCCGTCAGCGCGGATATCAGCGATGTGGCGTTCCTGATGGAGATCGGCTATCGCACGTTCATGCTGGGCGACCAGGTCTGCATAAAGAGGGACAGTATGTTGGAGGCGTTGAATCTTTTGCAGGAAATGTCTGGGTAGGGGCGAGGTGACCTCGCCCCTACGAGTAATATGAAAATCGCAATTGCCCAGATCAACACGACCGT
>CAZYLM010000285.1:0-3391 GCA_964648645.1 uncultured Anaerolinea sp. | reverse complement strand
TCGCCACCAGATTATGGGCGATGCGGTACAACCACGCCGAGAAAGGCACACCCCGATCGGTGTAATTGCGAATGTGGTTCATCGCCCGCTGGAAGACACGCGCCGTCAGATCCTCCGCGTCGTGCTGGTTCCCGGTGCGATAATACACATAATTGAAGATGCGTTCTGCATAACGTTCGTAAAGTTGACCGAACGCGTCCCGGTCACCCTGCGATGCGCGGGCAAGCACTTCCTCTTCGTTGTAATCCTGGTCCGACAAGTTAAAAGCCTTACCGGCGGACTTGTTCCATATAACACCGCCGGGTTTGAGAAGTTTCACTCAGTATAACATGACCAATTTGTCTGAATTTGAAAGCACCTGTTCCCCGCAATATTTGCATAACAACGTGTCAATTAAAGCTTCGAGGCTCGGTTCAGGAGAGGCGTTGAATCAGCCAACCTTGATTGAGGGCAGGGGTGTTTATCAAAGATGACTGTCATCTGGCGCTTTATAGGCAAAGGATGAGCTCGAAAAAGAAGGGGTAAGCATCTCTATAATAATTTCAGAGACCCTGAACGCGTCTTGCGCACTCAGGGTCTCATAACAATTTTTACATCCCCAACCACTGACCCGCCATCTTCGGCAGATTCGCAATCGGTCCCTGCCTTGCGGTGCATGGCGGAAGTGACTCGAGGAACATCCTGCCATATTGCTTGGTCAACACACGACGGTCGAGGATGGCGACAATGCCCCGGTCTGATGCGGTGCGGATCAGGCGTCCAAATCCCTGGCGAAATTTGAGGATGGCTTCGGGTAAATAGTATTCGTTGAACGAATCTTCATAGAGTTCGGAACGCGCCGAGATAATGGGGTCGGACGGCACTTCAAAAGGCAATTTGGTGATAAAGACAACCGAAAGCGAGTCGCCGGGCACATCCACACCCTCCCAGAACGAACGTGTTCCGAGCAAAACTGCCCGGTCGGTGGTTTTGAAGGATTCGAGTAAAGCCGTGGGTGAAGTCCCTTCGCCTTGTTCATAGACGAAGATGTCTTCCCGCGCAAGCGGACCTGTGATCGCCTGAGAGGTTTTCTTCAAAGCGGCATACGACGTGAACAGCACCAGCATCCGTCCGCCGGTGGCTTTAGCGGTGGAGACGATGGCTCGGTCGAGCATCTGTTGGTAGTTGAAGGCGTTCGGTTCGGGCATGTCGTTGGCGACATAAAGCAGGGTGCTCGATTCATAATCGAACGGGGAGCCGAGGGCAAGTACATCGACTTCGTTCGCGTCAAGCGTGTTGCGAATGTAGTTGAATTCGCCGTGAGTGGTCAGCGTGGCAGATGCCAGCACCACACTGGCTTTTTCGTACCAAAGATGTTTCTGAACGAGGGGACCGACCCGCAACGGAGCGGCATTCAAAGACAACCTTTCCCCCCGCGGATTGACTTCGATCCAATAGATCAGGTCGTTGGTCGGTTTGTGCATCAAGCCTGATGCGGCAGCTTCCGCTTCGGTCATGCGGCGGATCAAAGTCGCCAAACTGCCCATCACATCTTCCACTTCGTCATGCCCGTCGTTGTATAGCTCGCCGAGATTTTTATAGATCTCATCGAGGGTCTTCAACAGGTTCGACATCGTCTCGCTGATCTGCCCCCAAAGCATCTCAAGGTCATCCCAGCCGTTCAACGTCCTCGCGGCAGGAGTAATACGCATCTGCCAGGAGTAATTGCTTTGCGGCTGTCCCTCGCGTTGAGCCGCGATAAACTCCCCGAGGTATAAAAAGAATTCCCTCGCGAGCTGTTCTACGCGGAAAACCTGATCTGTGGCGCGTTTGGCTTTTTGTTGAAATAATCCGAAATCAGACGGGCGCAGCGAGTCATGCGTATCGGTCAGTATCGTGCCGAGCAGCCCCGACGACGAACCACCAAGCTCCTTCAACATGCGGTCAAGATCGCCTTGCGTCATGCGAAAGGAGAGCGCATTCGTCACCGCGCTTTCCACATGATGCGCCTCGTCCACGATCAGGTAATCGTATTCAGGCAGGACCTTGCTCCCCGTCGAAACATCGGACAGCAACAAAGCATGATTGACGATGAGCAGATGCGAATTCTGCGCCGCCTGCTTTGCCCGATAGAACGGACACGCGCCTCCCACCCGACCGAGGCAGGTCTCAGTGGTGCAGGCATCGTCCTCCGCCGAGAGTCTGGTCCACACCTCGCGCTCAAGCGGGCCCTGCAGATTCAGATCATTACGGTCGCCGGAGGTATTCTCCACCTGCCAGACGATGATCTTCGCCAGCACACGCATTTCGGTCGCGGTTGACGGTCCATGTGTGCGCAGGTATTGCGTGCGCCGCGGGCAAAGGTAGTTTGAACGTCCCTTCAACACAGCAGCACGGACATTTAAATTCAAAGCCGCTTGCAGATCGGGAATATCTTTTTTTATGAGTTGGTCTTGCAGGTTGATTGTATTCGTAGAGACGACAACGCGTGTGTTGTTTTGAACTGCGAATAATGCAGCCGGGACGAGATATGCAAAGCTCTTCCCGACGCCGGTGCCTGCTTCGACCAGGAGATGGTTGCCGGTCGAGAGGGCGTTTGCCACCGCTTTGAGCATCTCCACCTGTTCGACGCGATGTTCGTATGCTTCGAAATATTGCGAGAACAGCCCACCGTATTCCAATATCGAAGCGGCTTCTTCCACATTGAGCGGAATCGGTTCTTCAGCGCGCGTAACCGGCGGGGCATCCTGCCCGGGAGCAGAATCAAACATCGGCTTGGGATGCGAGGCGCGGCTCTTCGTCTTCTTCGGCTGAATCCCCTCCTTCATCTTCGCTTTCAAGGCTTGCTCGAAGACCCATCCCGAATCCCAGTTGACGAAATTGCCGAGGTCAGCGATCTCTTCGAGGGTTTCGAGCGGAAGTTCGGTGGCGATCTCGAGCAGGCGAAGATAACAGGCGTGCGTGACAAGGGCGTCGTCGAGGGCGCGGTGCGTGGCGGGCAGCGGAATGCCGAGTTGTTTGCCGAGCGCGCCGAGGTTGTAACGGCTGGCAGTGGGAAGAAGAACGGATGCGAGTTCGAGCGTGTCGATGGTTTGTTGATACTCGAAAAGCCCCGCCTTGCGCAGAAAGCCGACATCGAATTTGACATTGTGCCCGATGATTGGCGCATCGCCGACAAAGGCGGTCAGTTCGTGCATGACGTCTCGCATGCGCGGCGCCTGGCGCACCATCGCATCCTCGATGCCGGTCAGCCCTGTGATGAAATCGGGGATGTGCTTGCCGGGGTTGATGAGGGTATTGAATTCATCTTCCTTGCGCTTGCCGTTGAAACGCACCGCGGCAATTTCGATGATTGCGTCGCGGTCTTCGTCCAAGCCGGTGGTTTCGATGTCGAGAGATACGAGGGTTACCA
>CAZYLM010000284.1:0-3393 GCA_964648645.1 uncultured Anaerolinea sp. | reverse complement strand
TCATGACCATATTGATGGTACCGATCTGCGAGTCGGTCGCCTTTACCTCACGCACGAAGAACAAGGGCAGGATGGGAGTTCCCAATGCCACAGCGGAAACGTAAACGAACTTTTTGACGGCAAAGGAACGGAACGCACGCTCCTGCAGGATCAGTGAAAAATAGCTCCGGGCGGAATCAAGGAAGGAAGATGATGAAACAGCTTCAGGCGGGGTCAGAGGCGGAAGTTCAATCTTCCGCGAAAAATAAAACGAGATAAGCCCACCAAGGGAGAGCCCCATGAACATCAATCCATAATTCGTTGGAAATGTGACCTGGTCGATGACACGGGTGATAAAGAATGTGACAACAACACCGGTCACGCCATAGACTGCCCAGCGGCGGCTTAATAATGAATACCGACCTTCGGGTCCCGCCACTGCATTCATCACCACAGAGAAAGCCACCGCCAACCCGGTCTGCGGCAGGGTGGCAAAGCCCCAAATCAGAAGAATGGCCGCCACAGCCGATTGCCCCGCAATCATGAACGTGACAACACCTGTCACGGTGTAACATGCGATCACCATCAAACGCGCGTAGGTGTACCAGGGGACAATCTCCCGGCGGCTTTGCAAAAACCGCCCCACAAGGATGGCAAGGAACAGGCCGGTCAAACCGGGCATGGAGGTGAGGAGCCCCACCTGGAAATTCGTCGCACCAAGACGCGTAAGCAAAACGGGCAAAAAAGGCTGGGCTACGTTGGCAATGCTGACCCCGGCGCCGTCGATCATGACATAACGGAAATTACGTTTTGTAACCTCGAGGTTATTGGAAATCATAGGACAAATAGGTGAACCGATTGCCGATTATATAATATTCACAGCCACAAATTGCGTTAATCTCTTTTCTAAGCATGAACCATATGAAGTGTACGGCACCAGGTATGGTTTCCCTGGATATTACGGAAACAAATTCACCTTGAATTTCGTCGGCAAGCTAAAGGAGTAAGCATGAAACGATTTGTTGTTTTTTCGACCCTGATAGGCATCCTGCTCGCCGCTTGTGGAAATGCGTCTGCGGGTATGGCTGAATCAAGCCGGGCACGGGAAAAGAATCCTGGTGTAGGTAAGACAGACCTGCAAACCCTGGTGGATGGTAATAACGAATTTGCCCTGGATCTTTACCAGTCGCTTCGTTCCCGGAAAGAGAACCTGATCCTCTCCCCGTTCAGTATTTCCCTCGCCCTTGCCATGACGTACTCCGGCGCCAGAGGCGAGACCGAAGCGCAGATGGAGGATGTTCTGAACTTCGGCCCACAGGAAATGACCCACCCTGCCTTCAATGCTCTCGACCTTGTCCTTGAAGACACAGATAGTATCGTTAATAAAGACTCTGAACCCATGCAGTTGAATACCGTCAACGCCGTCTTCGCCGAGCAGACCTTCACCTTCCTGCCCGATTTTCTGGATAAACTTTCGGTTAACTACGGCACAGGCATTCGCCTGATGGACTTTGCGAACAACCCAGACCCTTCGCGCAAGGAGATCAACCAATGGGTCAGCAGCGAGACTAAAGAAAAGGTCAACGATCTACTGCCTGAAAATTCGGTCACACCGGATACAAAGATGGTTCTGGTCAACGCCATTTATTTCAAAGCGGATTGGCTTTTCCCGTTCGATGCAAATGACACATATGATGGCAAATTCAATTTACTGGACGGCTCCGAAGTCACCGTACCCATGATGAGTCAACACATGCACATCCCTTACTTCGTCGGCGATGGATTTGCTACGGCGGAGCTTCCCTATGCCGGGGATTCCGCGGTGATGACCCTGCTTGTACCGGAAGAGGGACGATTTAAAGAAGTTGAATCTTTATTAAATGATGACATGTTCGCTGAGATGTTATCCAACTTCAGTCTGGCAGATGTTACCTTACAGTTACCGAAGTTCAAATATGAGAGTGCGTTTATGCTTTCCGATACACTGGCACGCATGGGAATGCCCAATGCCTTCGACCCGGACCTGGCAGATTTCACCGGCATGACCGACCAGCAGGCTTTGTATATCGGCAACGTCATCCACAAAGCTTTCGTGGCAGTGGACGAGGAAGGGA
Source organism: uncultured Anaerolinea sp. (assembly GCA_964648645.1). Taxonomy (GTDB): domain Bacteria; phylum Chloroflexota; class Anaerolineae; order Anaerolineales; family Villigracilaceae; genus Villigracilis. The sequence goes on along the minus strand of CAZYLM010000284.1, from coordinate 1,300 downwards.
CAGAAGCCGCCGCAGCCACCGCCGTGACCATGGAAGGTGTAACAGCAATGATGCCAAATAACCTGCTGGTCATTGACCGTCCGTTCATTTATTTCATCCGCGACGTTGAGAGCGGGCAGATCTTGTTCATTGGCCGGGTGCTGAATCCCCAATAAATACTTAGGTGACAGTCACTTTAAAAGTGACTGTCACCTAAGCCTATCTTTACACTTTCCAACCAACGAGGAAGCTGGTCGAATAATTTTTGCATAATGGCTTTTGTCCGTTCTTCGTACAAAGACAGGTTGTCATATGCCTCACCCCCTGCTTCACTAACCAAGTCGCTCACGCCGCGCAGGATCAACAATCGCGCGGCGTTCTTCTTTGCGACCCAAGCCAGGGCGGCAGATTCCCAATCACCGGCTATAGCTCCCATTGTTTTGAGATAAGATATCTTGGTCGGCGGCAGGTCGCTGTCAGCGGAGGCGATGATCCCCTTTCGGACGGGATAGGGATAAGGCTCGGTGAGAAAACCAAGGTCAAGGGATGAGGCGTAGTACTCCAGGATGTTGGGATCGCCGATCAGTTCGACAATGTCGTAAACGAAAGTCCGCTCAACAAGCACAATGTCGCCTAATTTGGTAACACCCTCAAAGCCACCGCATGTCCCAAGATTGACGATCAGGTCTGGACGGTCATGGTCAATCACATGTTGGATCGAGCCTGCCGACGCGATCTTGCCCCAACCGCTGTGGAGCAGCTTCAATTCGTAGCCGCCAAGATTCATGACCGCAACTTCGCCATAAGTAGACGGGGTGATCACCAACCAGGGGAATATTTCTTTTACAGCCTTCCACTCGGTATTAGCGGAGATGAGGATGACCGTTTTCAATCAACTCTTCCTTCAAGATAATCGAGAATAAATTGAAGAGCCGCCTCGCTTGAAGAATACTTGTTTTGAACCCGATCCCCATTCCATATGAAATGGCGTGCCCATTCACCCTTGGGAGCAGCCAGCCCGATCCAGGTCGTGCCAACCGGTTTCTCATCCGTCCCGCCCCCGGGGCCGGCAATGCCGCTGACGCTGACAGCGATATCCACACTAAACACCCTGCGGGCTCCTCTTGCCATTTCTAGCACGGTCTCTTTGGAGACTGCGCCTTTTCCGTTCAAGGTATCCCACGATACACCAAGTAAAGCGGCTTTTGCTTCGTAAGAGTATGCCACCACACCGCCCATAAAGTAAGCAGATGATCCGGGAACATCAGTGATACGGCTGGCGACCAAACCGCCGGTACAAGATTCTGCCGCGGCGAGGGTG
>CAZYLM010000283.1:0-3417 GCA_964648645.1 uncultured Anaerolinea sp. | reverse complement strand
TCCGTGTTTGTCCGTGTGATCCGTGTACTTAAGAAACGGCCTCTTAGGAGGTGATTTATTTAATCGTTACTGTGGGTCGGGCAGCTCGTCGAGCATGGTAAGGAATGGTCCGACCACGTTTGGGTCGAAATGTTTGCCGGTTTCATTCCGGATGTAGTCGCGGACCCTTTCGGCCGACCAGCCAGGGCGGTAGGGACGATCCGAGCGAAGCGCATCCCAAACATCGACCACGGCGAAGATCCGGGCTGCCAATGGAATTTGCTCGCCCTTCAATCCGCGCGGGTAGCCGGAGCCGTCCCATTTTTCATGGTGACAATAGGGAATATCCAAAGCAGGTTGAAGATATGTAATGGGCAGGAGCATCTTGAAGGCGTATGTTGGATGTTTATGCATCACCTCCCACTCTTCAGGGGTCAACGGACCGGGCTTGAGCAGGATGTGGTCCGGCACGCCGAGCTTGCCAATATCGTGCAGGAGCGCTCCACGGCGCATGTGAATTTGATCCTGCTCGCTGACACCCATGCGGATGGCAAGAATCCTCGTAAGTTCGGTCACGCGCTGGGTATGTCCTTCAGTTTCCTCGTCCCGCAGGTCCATGGCATGCGACCAACCTGCGATGGTCGCATCATAAGCCGCCATCAATTCCTGGTTCGATGTCTGCAGCCCTTCGAATAATTGAGCGTTATCGATGGCAATGGCGGCCTGCCCGCCGAGAGTCTCGAGGTAGGTCAGCCAGTCCGGGTCGGGGACGAGAGGCGCCCGGTTAAAGATCTCGAGAACCCCTTTCAAGGTACCCTTGGCAACCAGGGGCACTCCGAAATATTCCACGAAGTCTTCGCCTTTGAGCAGAGACTTGCGGACAACTTCACTCTCGGCATCTCTCAGATTGGGGACGTGTACAACCTTCTTTTCAAGTACGGATTTCCCGGTAACCCCCTGCCCCGCCGTCATGCGCGTTTGCCGGATGGCTGAGGTACGGAAGCCTCTGCCAGCAAAATATTCCAATGCCAGGTCGACCGGGTTCATCAAGAGGATGTCGGCGGCGTCCACCCCCAGCTGAGTGACAACCTCCTTCAATAATACTTCCAAAGAGAGGCGCATATCGAGGCTCGAACCGATGGCACGGTCGATATCGTTTAGAGCGGTGATGCGCCTGAGCTGGGTTTCCACAACCGATTCGGCCTGTTTGCGCAGGAGAATGGCCGTCATCTGCCGGCTGATCGGAATCAGACGCGCCAAATCTTCATTTGTAAACTGCCCGGCGCTGGAAAAATCCATTAAACCGATGGTTTGTCCGGAGGAGACAAGCGGGATGGTGATGATCGAGCGAATCCCCAAAAGGTCGAAGACACGGGGGATGATGGCGCGGATGGGCTCGCGCAGCACATTGGGCAGGAAGGTGCTCTCAGTGAATTCGAACATCCATTTCTGGATCTGAATCGGATCGTCGGTAACAACACCTTCTGTGCGGGAGAGCAGATATTTAGTGTGACCTCCTTCATTTACAGGCAGTCGGACTCTGGGAATGGAAACCCCGATGAACTCTTCGATCCGCTTGGTGAGTTCGTGGGAGATGGAGTTGTTTTGCATCTCCAGATACTTTCCATCCGGAGAGAGGAGGTAGACAGCCGCATCACGGCAATTGAATATGCTGTAGGCTTCCTGTGAAAAGACATTCGTGATCGTCTCGATGGATTCACCGCGATTGGCAGCCTCGTTCAAGGCGTTGATAAGGGTCAGGTCCTGGGTGCGATTCAGGATTTCGCGCTCGGCGAGTTTCCGTTCGGTGATGTCGATCATGGTGCCGAACAGGCGGATCGGCTTTCCAGATTCATCCCTTGTGAGGTCAGCAAAACTATGGACGTGCCGTATGTCTCCATCGGGGCGTATCACACGATAATCTACATTATAGGGCAGACCACCCGACAGCGCGTCTTTGAGGATTTCTTCCACCCTTGACCGGTCCTCGGGGTGGATCAATTGCAGCCATTGCTCATGCCATTCGGGCAGGTTGAAGAAGCGATACTGCGCAGATATCCCGAATATTTGACATGCCTCCTCAGAAAGGGTGATGGTTTGCGCGATAAAGTCGCGATCCCAATAACCGAAATGGGCGATCCGCGCGGCATCCCCCAGCCTGGCTTCACTTTCGCGCAGCGCCTGCTCCGCCCGCTTGCGTTCGGTGATGTCGCGGCAGAAGCAGATGAACAAACCGGTGTCCTCGTCCAGCAGGTTGACGGTGAACTCGACATCGAACTCGCTGCCGTCCTTACGGCGGTGGCGAGTCTCGAAGCGTTCATGCCTTTCACTCTCGATCCTCGCAATATGGCTCTGCGTACCCTCCAGGCTTTCGAGCGCCTCCACATCCGGGATGCGCATTTTCAGGAGTTCTGAACGTGAGTAGCCGGACATTTCACAGTAAGCGTTGTTGACCTCGATGAAATTGCCTTCCTGGTTCACGATCCAAAAACCGTCCGAGGTGGTTTGCAGAGTCAGGCGCATGCGTTCTTCGCTGGCACGCAATGCCTGCTCTGCCTGCTTGCGCTCGGTGATGTCGACCGACAAAATGAAGATACCCTCCGGAACGGGCTGGATGCTCAGGTCGAACCAGCCGGTTGTGCCATCTCCATAATGGAATTCGTTTTCCATCCGGCAAGCAAGGCGGCTTTCCATGCACTCGCGCAAAACGCCAAACATGTTTGTGGCTTCGATGCCGGGGTACATCTCAGGCATGATATGCCCGAGCAGGGCTTCACGTGAGAAGCGCCCCTGCTGTGCAGCCTTCTCGTTGATGTACAAGTACTGCCAATCGAAACCGATGATCTGGCAGCCTTCCATCATGGTGTCCAGAGTCTGGCGATAACGTTCCTCACTTTGCAGGCGGGCTGTCTCCGCCTGGATGCGTTCGACAAGTTCATGCTGCAAGCCCTGGAAGAGGCGCGCATTTTCGAATGCCACAGCCGCCTGGTTTGCGACCGTTTTAAGCAGGCGTTCATCCGACTCTGTAAAGGCGTTCAAGCCTTCGCTCTCGACGCTGATCACCCCGACCACACGTTCCCCAAGGGTCATGGGCGCATACAAACCGGACTGGATGTCTGGGTATGTTTCGGTATAGCGCTCATCCGCTTTGACGTTTCCCGAGCGGACCGTCTGCCCGTGCCGCACCGCCCAGCCGCTCAACCCCGTGCTGGAGTTGGTCACGGCTTCATTGAAGCGTTCCTCCACCGCCTGCATTTGAGTTTTGTTATCGAGGCTGGGCTGCTTGAATGACAGAACCTCGAGACGATCGCGTTCAGGGTCGTATTTGCGGATGGCGATATGATGCCAGTCCATTTTCGTTTCCAGCGCTTCGATAAGTTTTTCAGCGACCTGCTTCGGCTCCAATTCGCTGCTGAGCGCCAGCCCGCTCTGATAGAG
>CAZYLM010000282.1:0-3431 GCA_964648645.1 uncultured Anaerolinea sp. | reverse complement strand
TCTTTGCCGGGTCGGCCCAATTCATCACAGCGCAATTGTTCAGCGAAGGCGCGCCTGCCTTGATGATGATCCTGACGATTGCTGTAGTCAACCTGCGGCATATGTTATACAGCGCTTCGCTGGCGCCATACCTCAAAGACCTCAACTTGAAGTGGAAGGTCCTCCTCTCCTATCTATTGACCGATGAAGCGTATGCCCCATCCATTTTGCATTACGAGAAGGAAGGGTTGGTGCATTTCAAACACTGGTTCCTGTTTGGAGCGGGATTCTCACTGTGGTTTAACTGGCAGATCAGTACAGCCATTGGGGTTTTTTTGGGGGCATCCATCCCTGAAAATCTCTCCCTCGACTTCGCCCTGCCGCTGACGTTCATTGCCATGATCGTCCCAGTCATGAAAAAACAACCCGTGGTTGCCGCGGCTTTGAGTGCCGGTGCAACGGCGTTGCTGGCATATTCCCTGCCTTATAAACTTGGGCTTATCCTTGCCGCACTGGTTGGCATCATTATAGGCACACTCCTCGAAGAACGCGAATCGGCAAAGGAGGCGCGATGACGAACATCTGGGTTGTCATGCTATTTGGCGGGTTAATTACCTTTGGGATGCGCTTTTCCCTTATTTATCTATTCGGCAAATTCGAAATTCCTGAGACCCTGAGGCACGCCCTGCATTATGTTCCACCTGCGGTTTTCTCTGCCATTATCTTCCCTGAAATCTTTTTAAACAGCGGCACGCCGAATCTCTCCCCCACAAATCCGCGATTGCTGGCAGGTTTGCTGGCGATCCTCACAGCGTGGTATTCGCGCAACACGCTTATCACCATCCTGGTCGGGATGGCAGCGTTGTTCTTCTTTCAGTGGATTCAATTATAGGAAAACGAGATAGACCTGGTTCCCCCCGGCTTCCTTAGCGCGAGTCACAGCCCCCCGTGCCTGTAAGATGAGCGGCTCGATCTCGGTCGTGGATGTGATGCGCATGAGAGATGCCACCCCCGCGCTGATCTTGACATTCAACGGCGGTTCATTCGGGACCTCGACCCGGGTACCTCGAACACCGAGAATGATCCTATCTGATACTTTTTCCGCATCCGCGCCGATGACACCCGAGAGCGCCAGCAGAAATTCGTCGCCATCCCAACGCCCAATACAATCGTACGGACGGCTCTTCTCACGAATGGTATTCGCCACCGCCTTGAGCAGCTCATCCCCGACCTTTTTCCCGAACTTATCGTTAATCTCTTTGAAATTGTCGATATCCAGCGCGATCAGACTAAACGGAAGCGAATCACGCCGCGAACGCTCCAATTCCCCGGCGGCCTGACGCATGAAAGCAACGCGGTTCATGTAATTGGTCATTGGGTCGAATGCCGCCTGTGATTCCAACTGCTCACGCGCGTTGATCAGGCTCGAGGTCAGCGAGATGATGCGCTCCGCGATCGAAATGCGATTTTTCAGCTCCGAGTTTTGATATGGGTGCCGCAGGGTATCGTCCACACCTTGAACGGGTCCATCGTCGATATTTCGTGATGTTATGAGGAGAATGTAGATCGGGTCGGCGGATTGCGATTCCCGCACATGCTGGACAAACCGACTTTTCCCGGCGTCGGTGGTATCTTCGTTGACGATCAAAAAGCGAACTCCACCCGCCTGCACGGCTGTCCAAGCCTGTCCGCTTGATGTCGCATAAGACACCGAATGCCGCCTGCTTTCCAGGGTTTGCTTAAGAACCGCCAGTTCCTTCGGGTCGGCTTCCAGCACAAGTATGTTCATGGCTGCACCTTTGCCCCATTATAGCAGTAGGATTATTTTTACATCTCCCAAGGTGGGAGGTTTCCTAATTCCATCAAATCGCCTAATTGTTGACAATTCCAAACCCCCGTAGTAATATTTGCCCCGCTTTGACCACGCCGAGGTAGCTCAGTGGCAGAGCAGGGGACTCATAAGCCCTTGGTCGGGAGTTCAAATCTCCCCCTCGGCACTACAAGTGATCAGTGAACCATCGATGATCCAAAAAAGACCCGCCCAACCAGCGGGTCTTTTGTTTCCACGCTAAAACCCAAACAGCATCATCAGATCGTTGACATTCGTCCCGGTCGGACCTGGCTTAAGCAAGTCGCCAAACCCGCTAAAGAAAGAATAAGAATCATTATTTTCGAGAAAAGAATCAGCGGCGATATTCTTTTCTTTTGCCCTTTGTATCGTCTCCCCCGTCACCACAGCTCCCGCCGCATCGGTGGGGCCATCTTCGCCGTCGGTGGCGAGGGTGATGAGCATGGCGTTTTCGAATCCGTTCATTTCGATGGCTGATGCAAGAGCGAGCTCCTGATTGCGGCCGCCTTTGCCATGTCCGCGCAGGGTGACTGTGGTTTCGCCGCCTGCAATGAGACAGAATGGGCGTTCATAATTGCGTTTGAAAAATTTGCACAAGTCTATTGCAACATCTCGGGCTTCACCCTGCCATGTGTCGCCGAGAAAACGCGGCTGAAAGCCCAGAGATTTTGCCATCTCCAAACCCGCCTCAGCGGCAAGCGAATTACTCCCAACCAAGACATTTTGCACTCGCTCGAATATTGGGTTATTTGATTTTGGCGTTTCGGGAGAATTTTCTAGAACCTGCAAAATTGCGTTGGGAACCTTCACCAGCAAATCGTACTTCTTTAAAACAGCAAGCGCATCTTCTCGCGCCGTTGGGTCTGGTGCGGTGGGACCGGAGGCAATCGCCTCGAGCGGATTGCCGACCACATCTGAAAGGATCAGGCTTATTATCCGCGCTCCGTTCGCAGACCTGGCAACTTCCCCACCTTTCACCCGATCGAGATGACGACGAAGGATGTTGATCTCATCAACGCGCGCGCCGCAAGCCAGCAATAATTTCGTCAGCGTTTGCAGGTCTGCGAGTTGAAGCCCATGTTGTGGAGATGCCATCAGTGCAGAGCCACCACCGGAGATGAGGCAGATCAACAGATCGCGTTCGGTGAGGGAAGAAACGAGGTCGAAGGCGGCGTTACCTGCCAGCACACTCGCTTCAGTTGGGACGGGATGCCCACCGGGTGAGACGGTGAATCCACTGGCAGGGGAATCAAATACCACTTTTGGAATGAGCAAGCCGCGGCTGGGATGAGGCGTGAGCACATCCAATAACGCAAGAGACATGGACTCGGTCGCTTTGCCCAAGCCAAGCACGTTGACCCGCTCAAACTCATCCAGGTGATATGGTTCATGGTCGATACGCAAAAGATTTTTTTCGAGTTTCACAAAACGTCGAACGGCGTTCCCCGGCTCAACAGCTTCGATGCAAGCGTTCATGATGCGGACGATATCGCGGCCGCGTGGATGGTTCTGCAAAGTGGTCGTGTAAAAATTTCTCACGGGAATCGAATGTAATAGTATGATACCGCACATGGAGACCCAATGACCCGACCCAAAGTATTCG
>CAZYLM010000281.1:0-3451 GCA_964648645.1 uncultured Anaerolinea sp. | reverse complement strand
ATGTAGCGAAAGCCCCAACTGCTCATCACGCGAAAGGCGCTCCATTCGTTCATTTTGCGGACGTGGGTTGTGCGTTCGCGCAGGGCGTTGAGCAAGTCTGCGGCGGTGGTGCCGGGGAATTCTGTCGCGCCGAAGCCTATGGTGTCGATGATGTGTGCGTCACTGTTGCCGGTGTGGGCTATTTTCAACCCTTGGGCAAAGATGCGAGTGTAGTGATTGCTTACTCGGTCAATGGCGGTGCCGTTATAGGTCTCAATACCGATTAATACCTTTTTCGTTATGGGATGTTTCAACGCTTTCAAAATGGAAGTCGGGGTTAGGCTTTTCATGCCCATGCCGCCTGCCATGGGGTGTGCAGCAATTGCTATTCCGCCTTGTTCTTTAACACGCAACAAGGTTTCAATGAGGGATAGCCCTGGTTGAATTTTTTCGTGGATGAAGAGCGCGAGCAAATCGCCTTCAGCGGTGGTGATCTCACTTCCGGGGATCACTTCCACGCCGTAGTGTGAGGCGAGTTTGACGGCTTCCAGCGCGCCAGCAATTTCGTCGTGATCCGTAATGGCGATGACATTTAATCCGAGTTCTCGTGCGCGGCGTAACACAGCAGGGACGGTGGCGGTGCCATCGTAGCTGTAGATTGTATGCAAGTGTAGGTCTGCAAGTCCCATTGTATTCTCCGTTTCTATATCTCTTTAGACCGAAATGCGTTCGGAAAGTTTCAAGAATATAGTTGTAGTGTAGTGCGGAGTTGTTAATGGGAGTTGAACTTGTTGTGCAGGTTTTGTTAAAGATTCCACCCGCCTGTCTGCTCTCAGGCGGGTGGATCAACAAGGAGGAGAAAGAGGAGAAGAAGGATGAAAAGAATTACATTTGCCTCTGGTTCTGCAGGTATTCGCGACGCTTGCGTAAACCATCCACTGAAAAGACCATAACCAGTGAGGCGAACAAGAACAGGGCAAAGATCGTTTCCATGATTGCATCTTACACCCTTTCTTGTTTTTTGGACTTAAGAACCGGTTAACAGCCGATAAACTTTTATGCAAGGTGGGGTCTGGCGGGTAAATCATCCCGATCTTCTGGTAGAAATCAGAGAACAAGAATAGAATTAATCCATGCCCAACCTCGATCTAACCTCCCCTGAGCTATATATCAACCGCGAACTCAGCCTGCTTGAGTTTCAACGCCGCGTCCTGGAGGAGGCATTGAATGAAGAAACCCCGCTGCTCGAACGGGTGAAATTTCTTGCCATCCTTGGTTCCAACATGGATGAGTTCTTCATGGTGCGCGTTTCAGGCATCCGCAAACAGATCGAGACGAACGTCACCAAGCTGTCAGAGGATGGGCTCACCCCGCGTGAAGAACTTGCAGTCATACGCAAGGCTGTTCAACAATTGATGCTGGATGCCCAACGCTGCTTTCAAAAGAAACTCCTCCCCCGGCTCGATAAAGAAGGGATCCACATCCTGGACTATTCGAAGCTCAGCAAATCCCAACGGGAAAAAGCCGATAAATATTTCACCGAATTGGTTCATCCCGTCCTTACGCCTCTTGCCCTCGACCCGGGGCATCCCTTCCCGCATATATCGAATCTCAGCCTGAACCTTGCCATCGTCATCCGCGACAAAAAGGGGCATGAAAAATTTGCCCGCCTCAAGATACCCGACACCCTGCCGCGCCTTGTTCCGATAAAACGTTCTTCTGGTGGTGAACGGAAGGACGGTACGATCCCCTACCACCATTATTTTGTCTGGCTCGACCAGGTGATCGCCGCGAACCTCAGCGAACTCTTCCCAGGGCTGGAGATACTCGCCGCCCACCCATTCCGCATTGTGCGTGATGCGGATATCGAGATCCAGGAGCTCGAAGCCGACGACCTGCTCGAAACCATGCAGCAAAACATCCGCAAGCGCAAGTTTGGGTCGGTGGTGCAGGTGGCTGTGTACCCCACCATGCCGGATGAAATGCGTGATCTGCTTGTGGAAAACCTCGAAGTGAACCAGAACGACGTTTATACCCTGCCGCATCCGCTTGGGCTGGTGAACCTCTGGCAGTTATACAACAGCATTGAACGGCATGACCTGAAATACATCCCCTACATTCAGCGCATTCCAAAGGTCCTGCGTGCCATCGATGAGACCAACAACATCTTCGATGTGATTCGCGCCGAGAACATCCTGCTTCACCAGCCCTATGATTCCTTTTCGCCGGTAGTGGATTTCCTCACCGCCGCTGCCCGTGATCCGAATGTCTTGGCGATCAAGCAGACCGTCTACAGGGTTGGCTCCAACGCGCCTGTGGTCGAGGCACTGCTCGAAGCTGCCGAACGCGGCAAACAAGTGGCAGTACTTGTGGAATTGAAAGCCCGCTTCGATGAAGAGTCCAATATTGGCTGGGCGCGACGACTGGAGGATGCTGGCGTGCATGTTGTTTATGGGCTTGTCGGTTTGAAGACGCATTGCAAGATAGCCATGGTCGTCCGCAAGGAGGGGGAGGGCATACGCCGGTATCTTCACCTTGCCACCGGCAACTACAATGCCATCACCTCACATATTTACGAAGACCTCGGCATGTTCACCTGTGATGAAGCCATGGGCGCCGATGCCACGGACCTTTTCAACTACCTCACAGGATATTCAACTCGGAAGAGTTACAAAAAACTGCTTGTGGCTCCCGTCACCCTGCGCGAACAGATGCAAAAACTCATCCGACGCGAGGTCGAACACGCTGTAGCCGGGAACAAAGCCCGCCTGATCTTCAAAATAAATTCGCTTGTGGATATGGAGATGATCCAGCTTCTCTACCAAGCCTCACAGGCAGGCGTGCAGGTGGAATTGCTTGTGCGCGGCATGTGTTGTCTGCGTCCGGGCATCAAGGGTGTCAGTGAGAACATCCGGGTGATCAGTATTGTGGGGCGATACCTGGAACACAGCCGTCTTTATTATTTTCAAAACAACGGCCATGAGGAGGTCTATCTTGGCAGTGCCGACCTCATGCCCCGTAACCTTGACCACCGTGTCGAAATCGTCTTCCCGGTTGAAAGCCGCAAACACGTGCGTTTCCTTCGCGAGAAGGTCCTTGAAGCCTACCTCAAGGACAATACCCGTGCGCGTATCCTGTCAACCGACGGGACGTATGCGCGCATTAAACCCGAAGATGAGGCAAAATGCTTCGATGTGCAGCAGCATTTGATGGGGATGTGACCTGCCCCTAAACCATAACCTGTTGTTAACACCCATTTCTGCCAACATTCATATAATGAGTCATATCAACGCAACAGGTGATTCAAATGGATTTTACGGCGACGGAATTGAAGAACGGAATCAGCTTGCTTAAACTACAAGGCAGGATGGACAGCCCAGGGGTGACTGCGGTTGAAACGAAATTCTCCGGGTATTGCGCCGGTGAAAAGCTCAAAGTGATCGTGGATATATCAGGCGTGGATTTCCTGGCT
>CAZYLM010000280.1:0-3462 GCA_964648645.1 uncultured Anaerolinea sp. | reverse complement strand
GCGTTGCGCTGATTTTTATCGTTAAAAAGGAGAACCCATGTCACACGATACGATTCTTACTGTTGCAACCGACCGCGAATTGGGGCTGGCTGTCTTTCGAAATTTGTACGCGTTGTTTCGGGCCATGGCAAATGGTTTGGGCGGCGAAGTTGAAGAAGGAAAAAAACTTTCGCGCCATTTTTCCTTCCCAACCAACCCCACGTTTAAAGGTGTTTGGGATGCGAAGCTTTCGTCTGAAAATGCCGATCAAGCCATCGAGGAGGCGATTGCCTGGTTCAAGGAGCGGAACGCACCCTACTTCTTTTGGTGGACGGGTCCCGAGACCGCGCCGGATGACCTGCCGCAAAGGCTTCAGACTTATGGTCTGATCGATATGGCTGAACAACAAAAGGAAATTGCGGCAGGAATCAAACAGACCGAGCTCGGTGCGCCCTGCATGGTTGCTGAGTTGAAAGCCATGAATGAATCTGTGTTGTCGAAAACACCGGATGGCTTCGCGATAAAGGAGGTTGTAGATGAATCCGGGTTAGATGATTTCAAGCAAGTCTTTGTCGATACGTATGAAATTCCCGAGTGGGCTGGTCAAGCTTGGGTGGATGCGACGATGGCGGTCAGCGTAAGCAAAACCCCCTGGCGTATCTTTGTCGGCTATCTGGATGGCAAACCAGTTGCGACGAACATTTTGTTCAACGGTGGTGGTGTTGCAAGCGTTTACGCCGTGGCGACTTTACCGTCTGCGCAGGGAAAAGGTATTGGCGCGGCAATTACGCTCATGCCATTGATCGAGGCGCGGGATAAAGGTGGATATAAATATGCAGTCCTTTTCTCCACCGAAATGGGAATCAAAGTCTACGAGCGCATCGGCTTCCGTATGACAGATGTGCGCCTCAATCGGTATCTTTGGAGGGCGGGATAGATAATGGGTTTAATCAAAAGCCAACAGGTTGCTGATGGCTGGGGCAATCCCGGTCAGGTCCGAGACGTCTGCAAAGGCGTCTCGATCTTTTTTGTCCCCAAATAAAAGGAGCGGGACGTCTGCGGCTGTATGTTTTCGTGTGCCGAGGTCTTCCATGTTGCCGTGGTCGGAGGTGAGCAGGATGAGACCATCATCACTTTTCCAATTAGCTAATAAGCCTTTCAGGACTCCATCAAAGGTCTCAAGTTGCCTCACCGCCCATTCCATATCTTGTTTGTGACCGGCATAATCGCTTGCCCAATATTCAAAGAAGGAAAAGTCATATCTTCGGGCAAGGTCGGCAAGATTTGCGCCTGCAGTTTCAGGGTCGAATAATGGCGCATCGGGGAAGCCGAGGAAGCTGTGCCAGCCTTCACCGGTGAAGTCCGCGGAGAGAGCATCCCCAGCATAGTAATCTTTTTCAGTGAAGAGGGAAACGCCTGCATTGGTCAATGCAAGGGGGATGGACGAGTATAAGCGCTTGCCCGAGTCGATGCCGTCGAAATAACGTGGAGGGTAGGCGTTGAGCAGGGCGGTCTTTTTCCCAGATTGGACTGTGCGTGAAAAGATGGTGTGACCGTTGAGGTATCGAGCCACTTCCGGATTCGGTTTGGGTCCGTAGTGATAACCAAGTTCGGCGGGGATGTTGATGCCGGTCAGTAACACGGCTTGTCCCGTCGCGGATTGTGGCAGCCCCTTCACGCCGAGATTTGGGTCGATGGCTTTCAGGGAGAGGATATCACTTTCGAACGGTGCGGCGGACTTGGCCAGCTTTTTTCCGTTAAGCAGAGATTCAAGATACGGCATTTCTGCGCGGATGAGAGGATTGATCTCCGGGTCGTCTTCGCCGAGCCCGATGCCGTCTAGGAAGAGAAAAAGAATTTTCATAGGAGAAAGGAACGGGTAATGAGAAATAAGTGGAAGGAATATCAGTAAGATGTGCCAAACCCGTTACTTGTTACTCATCAACTCATTACTCATTTGCCACAAAAACCATGCCGATGCCCTTTCTCGTTTGTCCCAGCCGTCTTTGCGTGAGAGGAGAGTCAGGTTGTGGCGTTGAATAAGGTCGAGGTCCGAGCCGACAAGCCCGGGTCCGGGTTGATCCGTGTTTGTTTTGAAGAATCCGTACAGGAGCCAGAATCCACCGGGGGATAGAACCCGGGTTAGGTGGGTCAGATAATCCGCTTTTTTTTCGATGCCATGAAAACAACCAAGGTCGAGGGTGAGGTCGAACGTGCCAGCGACATTTTTCATTTGTGTGGCATCGTCGGTGAAAATGTCTGCGGCGATATTTGCGTTCCTCACTTTGTGCCTCGCGATGCGGATCGCGCCCGGTGAGAAATCGAATCCGACAACCTTCCATCCGGCATTTGTAAGCGTGATGACGTTTGTGCCAGTGCCGCAGCCGATGTCGAGCGCACGTCCGGCGGGATGGGAAGCGATGAAATCATAAAGCTCGGGCGGTGAGATGCCACTGTCCCAGGGGGCGTTGCCGAGCATGTAGGAAATGTCAAATTTTATACGGCGGAGGAGTTTGGACATTTGTTGAAAAGAGAGACAATAGCGGGGGAGTTTTTATTCGTTTCTTATTTCGTATTTCTCGTAACTTGTTACTCATTCACCTGGAGCGTATCGCGCACACGTTGGGGATCGAATTCGCCAACCATTCGCCAGAGTTCATTGCCTTGCGCGTCGAAGTAAATGAATGTTGGGGTGAACTCGAATCCATACACGGGCGCAAGTTCCATACCGACGACTTCCTGAATATTAAGGCGGATGATATGGACCTCGTCGCCAACTTCCTGTTCGAGCTCGTCCACGACGGGCTTGATCGACACACACCGTATTCAGTAGGGGGATTGAAATTCGAGGAGGACAGGCTTGCCTGCGCCGATCATATCCTGCACCGCCTGCGCGTCATCCATAAGCATGGTCTGGCGCGGATGCAATACGACCCAGGCGACGGTCAGTCCGCCCACGATCACGGCAAAGGCAAGATAATCGTTCCAGCTCGGGCGGCTGGTGAGCAGGATCAAACCGGCAATGAGGGTCAGCCCGAGCGCGATAAAAACGTAGGAGTATTGAGTAAACATGGTGGCCATGGGGCGCCTGGCTCGAGCCTTCCCGATGTCACAAACAAGGTGTGACTCTTCACACTTTGACAAACCATATGAGTTCTTTTACAATCGTGCAACCTGCTTGACACCGGCTGGATCTCCAATATTGGAAAGGCGTTCTTCACACAATGGACGCAACGGTCACAAAGGAAAAACCGCACAAATTGCCCTTTCCTTTTTGTGACCTTCAAAGTAAAGTTCTTGTCACGTAACTTATTGGAAGAGCCGATATTCCATTACGACAGGAAGGTTATTAACGATGAAAGAGTATACCACCGAGTTTATCCGCAACGTTGCGTTGGTCTCACATGGCGGGGCAGGCAAGACCATGCTCGCGGAATCTTTTTTGCATGCGACGGGGGCGACCACCCGCCTGGGGAAAGTGGA
>CAZYLM010000279.1:0-3473 GCA_964648645.1 uncultured Anaerolinea sp. | reverse complement strand
TCGCGGATGTACATTGGGTTGTCATCCTTGACATCCGACTCGCGCCGCTCGGCATTCGGGAAGCGTTCGTGGCTAGCGCCATAATCATCCATCATCGTAAGAATATCTGGCGCATCGGATAAATCCATGGTGGAGGCGAGCATTTCGAGAATTGTTTTACGGGCACGAACAACTTTCTCACTGCGGGTCTGCACTTTCATATTAACACCCGCCTGAACGATACAAGAAGGCTGTAGCACCCTCTGCCCTTCGACTTCGACGACACACATACGGCACAATCCATTCGCAGTCGTCGCCTCGTGGAAGCAAATAGTGGGAATATCAATTCCGTTTTCGCGGGCGACGTCTAACAACGTCTGCCCGTCTTGCGCGGTGACTTCTTTACCGTCCATCGTAAATGTGATGGTCATGATTTCACCTCGAAAATTTCAGGCCATATTTTCATGGCAGAGAGAACTGCACTCGCCGCCGTCTGCCCCAACCCGCACAGACTCGCATCGGTCATCGTCCAGCCGACATCTTGCAGGCGGACAAAATCGCCTTCGATAACTTTCCCCTCCGCCACACGGTTGAGAATTTCCATTTGGCGTTGGGTTCCCATCTGGCAGGGGTAACATTTCCCACAGGATTCGTGTGCAAAGAAATGCCCCAGTCGCTTCAACACGTCGCGCATGTCACGCGTTTGGTCAAAAACCATCACAACGCCAGAACCAAGGGGCAGGCCGGCAGCACGCAAATCCTCAAAAGTCATCTTCACATCGAGATGATCCTCCGTAGCAAAAGCTCCCGCCGCGCCACCAAACAACACAGACTTGAGCTTGTTACCATCCACAACGCCGCCTGCCATGTCGAGCACCTCGCGCAAGGTGGCGCCGAAGGCAACCTCATACAAACCCGGTTTGACTACATCGCCTGAGACACAGAACAATTTTGGTCCAGGTGACTTCTCGGTTCCGATCTTGCGGTATTCAACAGAACCCATGGAGATGATCAATGGCACATTGCAAAGCGTTTCGACGTTGTTGATGACTGTCGGCTTGCCGAATACGCCATGTGTCGTTGGAAAAGGCGGCTTCACACGCGGGAAACCGCGCTTTCCTTCGATGGATTCAAAGAGCGCAGTCTCCTCACCGCAAATGTAAGCGCCTGCGCCTACACGGACTTCAATATCAATGCCTTCCAAATAACCGGCGGCTTTTGCCTCTTGTAAAGCATTCTCCAAGACCGGCACAATGTATGGGTACTCACCGCGGATGTAGATATACCCTTTGGTAGCACCAATTGCATAAGCGGCAATGCACAATCCTTCGATCATCTGATGCGGGTCATCCAACATCAGGATGCGGTCTTTAAACGTACCTGGTTCGGACTCGTCCGCATTGCAGATGACGTATTTAGCGTCGCCCTCCGCCTTGAGCGCGCCTTCCCATTTAATACCCGTGGGGAATGCTGCGCCGCCCCGCCCTACCAGACCGGAGGCTTTGACTTCGTTCACAACATTTTCGCGGCTCATGGACTTGGCTTTCCTCAATGCCGCATATTCGCCATATTTTTTCAGGGAGGTTGTATCGCCTCCGCAGTTTTTTGTGAGCATGCGAAGCGTCCCTCCGACGGGTGATTTTGGGCGATAAGCTTTCGTCGAAGAAAATTCCTCAATGGCCTGACTCCCACTCGTCACCAATACAGCTGGAACCTGGTCGCACAGCCCAAGACACGGACTCGGCTCTATGGTGAGATCCAGCCCAGGGTGAGTCTGATGCGGCTCCAGTTTGTATTGACGACAGATCTTACCCAGAAGTCCGTCTGAATCTTTCAACCCACAAGCCGGGTCGGTGCATATCCGAATGATATTCCTGCCAGTGGGCTGGTTATAGTACATTGAATAAAACTCGATCACACCATGCACATCCGCCAGAGGGACACGTAAAGCTTTGGCAATTTCTACTGCAACCGGTTCAGACAACCAGCCATAAATATTTTGAGCCGCATGCAGGGCTGGTAACAGCCCCGAGCGACCCAACAGAATGAATTTCTCGAGCGCGGGATGTAATGGGGAAAGGTCTAGTTCCGACATGAATGCTCCATGCTTCCGAGTATAACCGATGCAAAATAGTGACATCAGACACTTCCGGAATGATGTGGGATTATATATAATATACAATCATGGCGTCAATAGCAGTGAAGGAACTCTCCCATAAGCCTCTAAAAGAGGAAATTTATGATGCCTTGCACAGGCAGATCATTGCCGGCAAGTACAAAACCGGTGAATGGCTGCGCCAGGAGGATATTGCCAGCCAAATGGGCGTTAGCATGACGCCGGTCCGAGAAGCCTTGGACTTGCTGGTTGCCAAGGGTATCGCAGAGAGGGTTCCCTACCGCGGGGTGCGGGTCAGGCAAATGTCTGCCAAAGACATTGTCGAAGCGTACGAGATGCGCTTGTTCCTCGAAGCAATGATCGCCCGGGAGACGGCTTTAAACATCACTCCTGAACAGCTTGACGGGCTGGAAGCCATCATGAGCGAAATGAACAGTCACGTCGACCTGAACGAGATGCCCCAGGAACGCCAGTTAAGCCGGGAGTTCCACGCTGCCATTGCGGAAGCATCCGGGAACAATCTGTTGGTCCAGCTGTACTCCATCGTATCGAACGCTTTTCCAGACTGGCTTTTATACGAAGCCCTTTACCGAAAGCCCGAGCTGGTTGCGGGAAGTATTTCCCAAACTCATAATGAGCATGCCGCCATCCTTGACGCATTCAAAAAACACGACCCCGATCTTGCGGCAAAAATTTCGCTGGAACATGTAATGGAGTCGGGGAGGTGGCTTGAAACATACCTGAATATTCCCGGCCGGTTATTGCGCGAAAAAGAAAAACAAGTGATCAATCTGATCAAAAAAACAAAATAACAGGAGGCAGTTATGTCGGAAGAGATCGAGAAATTATTCAAGGATATGGCACAAAGCATCATCGATGGAGATTCGGATATCTCAGTGGAACTTGCCCAAAAATCCATAGAAATGAACATCCCGCCGCTCGATGCCATTACCAAGGGATTCGTAGTTGGCGTCAATTACATCGGTGACCAGTTCGGCGCCGGTGAAGCCTTTTTGCCTGAATTAGTGATGGCTGGCGAAGCGATGAAAGCCGCTGTCGCTGTGCTTGAACCGGAATTACTCAAACTCGGTGAAGCCCGCGAGGTGATGGGACGCGTCGTCCTCGCAACCGTCGAAGGCGACATCCATGAGATCGGAAAGACTCTGGTCGGCACGATGCTCAGCGCTTCCGGCTTCGAAGTGACTGATATGGGCGTGGATCAGCCCGCTGATAAGATCATCGGCAGGGCACTGGAGCTCAATGCGAATCTAATCGGCCTGAGCGCGTTACTCACCACTACCATGGTCCGCCAGCGCGAGTTGATCGAAGAGTTGGATAAAGAAAATCTCCGTCCACGCATCAAGGTCATGGTCGGCGG
>CAZYLM010000278.1:0-3499 GCA_964648645.1 uncultured Anaerolinea sp. | reverse complement strand
CGCAGGCGGATTGCCCATCTCAAAAAAGAATTGGACAAGGTCGAAGCATATCGTCTCCAGCACCGCGCCCAACGAAAGCGATCTCGCATCCCAACCGTTGCACTGGTTGGCTACACCAACGCGGGCAAATCCACCCTTTTGAACCGCCTTGCAAAAGCCGATGTTTACGTGGCAGACCAACTTTTTGCAACGCTTGACCCGACCACACGCCGCGTGCAACTCCCCGGCGATAATCTCGCCCTCTTCACCGACACGGTTGGATTCATTCAAAAGCTGCCTACCACACTGGTCGCCGCCTTTCATGCCACTCTGGAAGAAATCGCGGAAGCTGACCTGCTTCTACACATGGTGGATATTTCTCACCCTAATGCATTGGGACAATATCAGGCTGTGTTACAAACTTTGGAAGAGATCGGTGCAGGGCACATCCCAATGATTACTGCGCTTAACAAGGCTGACCGTCTGAAAGATCCCGAGAAGGCTGGTCGTGTGCTGGAAAACTTCCCCAAATCTGTTGCTGTATCCGCCCTGAAAGGAACCGGGCTTGATGATCTTCTCATGCTTGTGCAGGAGGAATTATTCGAAGCCTTCGAATCCATCCGTGTCCGCCTCCCTTATAAAGAAGGCGCGTTGATCTCGCTATATCACGAGCTTGGCCAGGTGGATCGCGTGGAACATGAACGCGGCGGGGTCGTCATTCATGGCAGCCTGCCCGGCAGGTTGCTGGCGCAGTTCGCGCCGTGGCGAATCAAAGCGAATGGCAGTGGTCTTCAAATCCCTGAAGAAGAAACCGAGGAAGAAGCATGATCTCAAGACTGCTAGATACCCTTTCGAACTACCTTGCTCATCGTAAAGGGCTGCTCCCCATCATCGGGATCCTGTTCATCCTGGTGAACCTCGCATTGCAATTCATCTTCCCAGGTTCCATCCTCGTCACCACCAATTTTTGCCTGCACATCGGTTTGATCGTTGCTATTTTCGGACTGATGCTGGCTTGGGCTTTGTAACTTTAAACAATGCAGTGACCAGATAGCATAAAAAATCGGGAGCCCTTCGAATAACTTCAGGGCAAGGTTTTTGTCTCTTCTTTCGATACATGCCTCCGACACTTTCGATCAAATCCACCATCAACCAATACCGTATCGAAGAGTTTGCCGGTAATACTCCGCTGGGCGAACTGTACCGCGCCACAGACGAGCGCTCGAACCGCTTTTTCGCGATCACACTCCTCCCCAAACTGATCGCGGAAGATTCAGAAACAGTCAAGGAGCTCGAGGCAAATACAGTCCGGCTCCAATCGATCTCACATCCGAATATAAATAAATACCTGGGGATTCAAAAATCTCCCGCTTTCTCATTCTTTGCAGAAGAATGGGTGGACGGCCCGTCGTTAAAGGATATCCGCTCGCGCGGGAAGCTTAAGTCTGAGGAAGTGCTTTTCATAGCCAGGTCGGTTTCCAATGGATTGGAAGCACTGCACAAACAAAACCTCTTTCACTTTCATCTCTCTCCAGAATTGATCCGCATCAATAAACGCGGCGAAGTCATACTTTGTGGAATCGGCATTTCTGGTGCGCTGCATTTCATCCCGGCAAAATATCCGCCGCTTTATCTTTCTCCCGAGCAAATCCTGGGAAAAAAGCCGGGCGCTGCAGCTGACATTTATTCGCTGGCTGTCATTCTTTACGAACTAACGACAGGCACGTGGATCAACGGGAAGAATCCACCCCGGGCATTCGACTCCATCCGCAAAGCGCATCTTGACTCGACCCCGCCTGCTCCAGCAACCCTGAACCCATCCATCCCTGATAAATTCTCGCGATTGCTACTTTGGGCATTGCGGAAGAACCCAGAGGAGCGCCTCAAGACCACAACGGAACTGGTGTCATCCCTCTCGCTCGCAATAGGGATTCCCCTTGAAAAAGTCCCGGGCCGAGTGGAACCGAACTCAATGCCTGTCATTGCATCCGCGCTCACCGCTTGGGGTTTTCTCCCCGCGCCAAAACCAACTTCTGTGAGCGCGGATGCGATCCCATTGGAAGAAAGGCTTGCTTCGCTCTCCGCACAAAAGAAGGAGCCATCTCGCCGGATCGGGCTAATCCCTGTCCTGCTGACTTTTCTGATCGCTGTTTACCTGGCTGCCCTTTTTTTCATTCGCCCTGCCGAAGAGACCCCGCTCCCGACTCCCATTGTCTTTACCAAGATCATCCCGAACATCACCCCGAAACCTAGCGTGACCCCCTCTCCACATCCAACACTAACGAATGGCGGGCGTATTGTTTTCACCTGCACACGGGGCGATTACAACCAATTGTGCATGATCGACAGCAACGGCGCTGACCTTGTGCAGTTGACGGACATGGCAGCGAGCAATTACTACCCGATCTTCACACGGGATGGAAGTTCCATCTTGTTCGCCTCGAATCGCGCCGGACCAAACTTCGATTTTTTTATTTTAAACTTCACCGAACGTGAGGTCTTCCAGCTGACTACGAACGTCGGCAATGTCATCTCGCCGGATTTCTCCCCTGATGGGCGCAGTATCGTTTTTGCAAACAAGGTGGGAGATTCTCCGACCGCAATCTGGATGGTCAACACGGACGGGTTGAATCCGCGCTTGGTTTATACAGGTGCAAGGGATATCGTCGCTGTCGCCTGGTCGCCGAATGGAGAAAAGATCGCCTATGCCATAAACGCAGGCACGCCACAGGAGTACGAGATCTATACGATGGACCCGAACGGGCGGAATCACTTGAAAATATCGCAGGGCTTGCAGGGGATCGGCGGCAGCGTAGATTGGGCGCCGGATGGCTCATCGCTTTTGGTCTATGCAGGTCCGTTCGAGGACAAGGACATTTTCAAGATCGATGTCACTACAGGCAATTTCGTCCAACTCACGGATGGAGGAAAAAATGCGGGCGCTTCTTATTCGCCCGATGGGCAATATATTGTGTTCAACTCCTTGCGCAATAATAATCAAGCCGATTTGTATATCATGGAAGCCGATGGCTCGGGAATGAGGCAACTCACTAACAACCCTGAACCAGACTGGGGCGCCCGGTGGGTGCGGTGAAGATGGTTGACAGTTATCAGCAGAAAGCTGTCAGTGATTTGGACGAAAGCGACTCGCAGCGAAGGGGAAGGCAAAATGGGGAGAAGCAACCACGAGCAGAGTCACGAAGGACAAGTCGAACGGGAATTCGCTATAAAGTTTTAGCATCCTGAAAGTTTTCTGAATGTCTTTTATGAATTAGAGGGGATTTTCAAATAACGAATCATCATTGAAATAATTAGATTCTGCACGGTTAAAAACCTTTACATGCAGGCTGTTTGATGTATCATTCACTTATCAATGGCGTTTTTCGCGGCTCGTCCACCGCGGGAGGCGCTGTTAATCTTTAATCCACAAAACGAAAGGAAGTTATATGAATGTCCAAGCAACCGAGTTCCTATCTGTCTTCTAAGTTGGAAGGTCGCCTGAAAGCCGATAAAAGCGGGA
>CAZYLM010000277.1:0-3507 GCA_964648645.1 uncultured Anaerolinea sp. | reverse complement strand
AGAAGGCGACTCCGGCGGGGTTGCCGCCCTGGCCGTTTTGCGAAAAGGCGGCGAGTCTTAATACTGTCATGGTGTCTCCGATCTATATCTCTAAAACTTGTTTCCAATTTTGCCAGGTCAATCTTTTTTGGACGATATTCCTGTTATAAGGACGGTCGTACAAAATATGTTCCCACATCGGCACAGACTCTGCACCCGTAATGACCGGTTTGTCATCGATCAGGATGTCGCCTTTGACCAATGTTTTGTCTCTGGTAAGGATAATACTGTCTACCCATCCTGAGCCGAAATGCTGTTCCACCCATTCGTACTTTTCCAATACGCAGTTCTTGTATGTATTGAGCGGGCTGGTGCAAATGAAAATTTCAAGACCCATTTGCTGCATTGTTTTAACGGCTTCAACTCCGCCATCTACGGGCATCATCTCGCGAAAGAATCCGGGTTCCAGATATATTTCCGACACCAAAGGCTGTAAATCTTTCGGATAAGACTCTTTCACATAAAATGTTTTACGCTCTTCGAGAGGCACGTACATTTTTTCCGGGTGCCGTTCCCGCCAACGCTTCAAAAATTCCGCATCAAAATCTGCAAGCACGTCATCCATATCAACAAGTATTCGCATCGGTTTTGTCCTTCTAGCCTGATTGTACGCTGAAACACAAGTTAACCAATCTCCCGTACGTTTCTTCCCCTTATCCCGCCCAAAATACGATATCATAGCCCTGTCATGGAAGACCTGCTGATTGCTTACTATTTTGTCGTGATCATGATCGGTTTTGCCGCGCTTGCCATTTCCGGCTTTTGGGCAGCCAAGACTCGCGAAACAGACCTGCTCAATTTTTGCGTCGTCTATTCCCTGTTTACCCTGTTATTGATCGTCTCTGTACTCAAGAAATATCTGTCTGTCAACGTTGAAGGATATTCGCCGCGGGAATGGTACAACATATCGGGGGTTTACCTGATCATCAACTCGCTTATCATGCCCGCCTTCATTCACTTCCTGCTGGGCTTGTATCAGGTCAGGCATCACAGACTGATTTCCATCGGTGTTCTTGTGGTCACACTGTTCTCCATCGGGATTCTTTATTCCCCCTTTGGGGCGCGTCTCGACGAAACGAATAAAATCATCCACTTCGGGATCGGCTTTCCCATAAGCTCGGTGTTGTATCTCGTCTCTTTTACCTTTGCGCTTCTTCTTGGGTATGGATTTCTGCCCCGCATCTGGAATACAGATGCAAAGAACCTGGTTCTCGGTTTGTTGATCTTTGCCACCTTTGGGTATGTCGAGAGCCTGGTCAACGCACCGAACACACTGCGGATGGCAACCGCCGTTTTTGGAGAGGATCGGGAATTCCTGTTCAGTTCGATCCCCTATGCGGTTTTTGGACTGTTCCTCATCTATTACTTCCTGCGCTTCTCGCCTCATCCGCCTGTTGGGGCGGATGCCCTTTCAGAAGAATTTATCGCCGCTTATGGCATCACTGACCGCGAGCGCGAGATCATCGAGAAGGTCATCGAAGGCAAAAGCAATGCAACCATCGCGAGCGAACTTTTCATTTCGCTTGCCACGGTCAAGACCCATTTGCACAATATTTACACCAAGCTCAATGTCGAGAGTCGGTTCGATCTGCTGGCAAAGGTCCGTTCGGGGAAATAACCGGGGAAACCAAATCTACATCCAAAGTTGTAGCTGAAATAAATCCAAAGTTCGATTCACATCTCCTTAAAGTTGCGGGATGATCCGGGCTCATTCAAGCCGCTTCCACTCACCATGCCATTTATCGGCTTGGGATGCAGGAAGTCCGCAATTCTTTACTAAGGAGTCGCATGTGAACAAGCTTTTCTCTCATCTTATCCTGTATAACGCGCTTGCGCGTCATGCTGAAGACCGGACCGCGAAACCCCTGAAAACAGCAGGGACCGAGAAAAGGATAAATATCGGCTGGATATCCATGCTCCTGCTGGCATTGCTGTTGTTCGTTGTCGCAAGCCGATATCTGTCTCTTAACCCCGATGCCTACTTCCCCGAACAAAGGGATGTATATATTGCAAACCCCGTTTTTCTGTTGATGCACATTGTCGGTTCGATGCTGGCAATTTTGATCGGACCGTTCCAATTCCTGCGCGGAATCCGTACCGGGCGTTTTCTCAATCTTCATCGCTGGCTTGGGCGAATCTATTTGCTTGGGATTCTGGCCGGAGGTATTGGCGGACTCTATATGGCGCAGCTCGCCTACGGCGGTTTGGTCAGCAGGTTTGGTTTCACCATCCTTGCAATCCTATGGCTGATCAGCGGGGCGATGGCATATAGGTCCATTCGCAATAAACAGATCGAGATCCACCGCAAGTGGATGACGGTCAACTACGCCCTGACTTTTGCTGGTGTCACCTTGCGCCTCTGGCAGGTTGTTTTTGGCATCATCGGCTTGGATTTCCTCACCGGCTATCTGATCGTTTCCTGGCTTTGTTGGGTCCCGAATCTATTCGTCGCCCGATGGCTGATTGCTCGGAACAGAATATCCGCATGATCTTAGAAATACCTGGAGATAAACATGGAAACGAATAACAATATCAAACAAATCCCCCAATATTCACTTGGGAAAATATTGAGCGTTTGGGCATTGGCAGCGCTCCCGATGGGATTTTTAGGCTGGGTTGTTGCTCCCGCATTAGCCCGGGACCCTTCGAAACCTGGCTTTGAACGTCTCGCTGTACTGGCGATCGGCTTGGTGTGGCAATTCCTTCTCGTAATGATCCTGTTATATCAGGAAACAGGATCATTGAAATGGTCAATGTTAAAAGAACGCCTCTGGCTAAATCCACCGCGTTCTTTGAAAACTGACGAGGTAAATGGTCGCCTCTGGTGGTGGTTGATCCCGCTCATTCTCTTGACCATACTGTTCGAGATGGTCTTCATTGGAACTGTCGAAAAAGCATGGGTCGCCCTGTTCCCATTTTTGGCTGAACCATCCGGGTTCTCTCTTGGAGGCGCCCTCAATACACTGGAAGCCAGATCCAGACTGGTCGGCGCATGGAACATCTATGCCCTGTTCATTGTTCAAGCCATATTCAATACGGTTCTTGGAGAAGAACTTCTATTCCGCGGTTTGCTATTACCGCGCATGAAAGGCACCTTTGGAAAATGGGACTGGGTGGTGAATGGGATACTGTTTGGGCTATACCATCTGCACCAACCTTGGGGGATGCTCGGTTCAGCCATCGAGGGTGCTTTCCTGTTAGCGCTACCGAGTCGAAAATTCCGCAGTTCCTAGTTTGGCATTATCCTCCATTCTGGTCAGAGTATTTTCTTTGCCATTCATCTGCTTGGGCTGGTGCTCGGATTGGCTTGACCCAAAAATAAAAATGGGCGCATCTTGATAGATGCGCCCATTCGAATTCCACTTTATGTTTAATCGACCCTGCCTGTCACGATCGCCATCTTCACTTCACCAATGGCTTTCGTCACCTGGATCTCACGCGGGCAGGCTTCCGTGCAGCTGTATGCCG
>CAZYLM010000276.1:0-3514 GCA_964648645.1 uncultured Anaerolinea sp. | reverse complement strand
TACCGCCCATAAGGATACCAATAGCTCTTATCTTCCATATTGAAATCCCAGTGGACGTGCTTCGTCTCGCGGAATTGGTCGAGACCTTCTTCGCCAAGTTCGCGCGCGCCGCCGGAGTATTTCATCCCGCCGAAGGGACCGGCGTAATGATCGGTGAGCGGGTCGTTGATCCAGATCGTCCCGGCTTTCACATCATCGAAGAATTGCTTGATCTTCTTGGCATCATTGGAGATCAGCACAGCACCCAAACCATATTGACAGTCATTCGTCAGCTTCACGGCTTCATCGAAGGTGGTGTATTCCATGATCGGCACAGCAGGACCAAAGGTTTCGTCGCGCATAATGACCATTGAATGATCCACACCCGAGAGCACGGTTGGTTCGTGGAAGAAGCCCTTGCTCAAATGTACCGGTCTACCACCGCCAACGAGTATCTTTGCACCCCGTGATTTTGCATCCGCGATGTGAGTTTCAAATTTGGCGCGGTAGGTTTCGCCGATCATCGGTCCCATATCGGTGGTAGTTTCCAAACCGGAACCCAATCGTAACGTCTTCACGTGCTCCACAATGGCTTCGGTGAATTTTGCTGCACCCCGCCTCGGGATGTAGACTCGCTCCGTCGAGGTGCAG
Source organism: uncultured Anaerolinea sp. (assembly GCA_964648645.1). Classification (GTDB taxonomy): domain Bacteria; phylum Chloroflexota; class Anaerolineae; order Anaerolineales; family Villigracilaceae; genus Villigracilis. The sequence goes on along the minus strand of CAZYLM010000276.1, from coordinate 2,884 downwards.
ACCTGCCCGGCGTTGATCAGAGCCGCGTAGGCGACAGCTTTCGCCGCGATCTCGGGGTCGGCATCTTCGGCGATGACGGTCGCATCCTTGCCGCCGAGTTCGAGGTGAAGCTTCTTCATCATCGGTGCAGCATGTGAAGCGATGCGTTGACCGGTTGCCAGACTGCCAGTGAATGCAATGACCGGCACATCAGGATGTTTGACCAACGGCTCACCTGTTTCCAACCCGAAGCCTGTAACCACATTCACCACGCCAGCGGGGAGATGATCGAAGCAATGTTCGGCGAGATACAGCGCTGTCAGCGGAGTCATCTCAGATGGCTTGATGACGACAGTATTCCCTGCCGCAAGCGCAGGCGCGACCTTCCACGCCATAAGCAGGAGCGGGAAATTCCACGGCACGATACAGCCCACCACGCCATAGGGTTCTTTGATGATGAAGTTGAATTGCGATGGGGTTGCTGGGGTCAACACACTTCCACGATGGTGACGACCCAACTCGGCATAATAACGGAAAGTGTTCATCACCCATTCGAGTTCTTCTTCGTTTTCAGAGATTGGTTTTCCCTCTTCCAACGTCAGCAAGCGGACGATCTCTTCGCGATGGGCGTGAACCTTCTCTGCGACTTCATGCAGGAGATTTGCCCGCTCGAAGGATCCCATCTTCCTCCACGGGTCAAACGCGGACCTCGCGGCTTGTACCGCCGCTTCAATATCTTCTGGCGTACCACGCGGGACGCTGTCGAGTAGCTCTTCGGTGGCAGGGTTTTGTACCTCGATGGCTTCCCTGGCTTTTCCACTTGTAAACGTTCCATTGATATACATTTGTTTCATGGTTGCGCTCCTTCTTACGGATAATTAGCTGTCTTGATGCCGCCCGGTTAGGGAAGCATCATCATGGGCTTGCGGTGTTTAGCTCTTGATAATAACGGTCGAGCCAGGCATTTGACCAGCCCCATAGGGTCGAGTCGAAGACGATCTTGTTCACATCCTGGCGGGTGATCTTTGCTTCACTTTCAAAGACCTGGGCGTTGCGCCTGCAAACTGCCAGGGTGCGGATGGCGAACATCAGCGGGAAGATGCAACCGAGGCGAATGCCATGCTGCCACCATGGCAGGGATTTTACATATTTCAAGGCCTCTTGCAAGTGCCGCTCGGCTTTTTGGGTCAGCATATCCAGTACTTGCAAGGCGCGCTCGCGATGTTGTTCATCGAAAAGCTGTTCTTTTGTGAGCCCAAGGTCATGTAGAAACTTGGTGGGGACGTACACCCAACCGCGTTCAAAGTCTTCGCGCAGCCCGCGGATCACATTGACGGTCTGTAGTCCGAGCCCGAATTCGCGTGCCAGCGGCATGATCTCTTCTTCCTTGCGGCGGATGGTGATCGAATACCAGGCGAAAAGCTGGGTCACCAAGTATCCGACCCGCCCGGCAACCTCGAACATGTAATCGTCCATTTCCTTCTCGTCCGCCACGTTCGGACCTTTTTGCGTCCAACGTGCCATGCCTTGGGTGCTGGTGATAACGTGCCGCACAATGATCTCCTGCACTTCATTGGGAAGCGAGTGAAGATGTTGCAGGATTTCTTTTGCCTGTTGTGCCACGATCGCATCCGGGTTGGCTGTATCCGCCGGGGTGATCTGCACAGTTAACGTCTCCGCTTTTTCTTCTTCACGAAGTACGTTGACCCATGTATTGAGCAGATCCACTTTTCGGTCTGTCTCCATATCTTCGTTATCTTCCAAATAATCTGAGACGCGCAGTAATAAGTAAGCAATGGTAGTCGCTTCGCAAAGGACCCCCGGCAGGCGTTCGATGCCAATGGCGAATGTACGGCTGGCAGTTCTCAATAAATATTTAATATTCATGACCGTTTCCTAAACCGGGAATTTATGGCTTTAACACACCAGCATGTCCCTTCGATAGCATCGAAATTGTTCTTTTCCAAATTATTTTAGCAATAAAACTGCCGCGCTGAGCGGAGCGTCCTTCGACTGCGGGCTTCGCAAATTGCGCTCAGCCCTCCGCTCATGCGTGCTTGCGCACGGTGCAGGCAGGACGGCAATCTGCCTAAAAGAAAACGAAGCGGCGTCCTGACGGTTCGTCTCACGCTCACCGTGTCGAAGGGTCGAAGCGCGGGATTGCTAGGTTTAATTGTTAATCAGCAATATCGATAGTAAAAGGACGATGAAATCGCTCATCGTCCTTTTGATCATTTCTTCGCGTCGTCACCCGGCATCTGCGACTCTTCGATCAAATCCTGCGGAGTTGCCGCACCACAGCTAGGGCAGACGTAATTGTGCTCCACCGGAATGTATGACCGTTTGCAGAACGGGCATTCGACCGGCATCGGCTCCTTCGGCACTTCCTTGATGACCTTCTTTGTCACTTCGCGGGTCTCTACGCGAGTCCTGCCGGGGCCGCCGATAAAGACAGGACCGCTGGAGTGGTAATGATCGCCCGATGACGAGGAGTTGCCGGACGAATTTGAAGACTTTTGTGAGAGCCCGCCTGCAAGTGCACCACCGAGCACGCCCTTTGATGATCCGCTTTTCGAGGAACTCGATTTTGAACGAGAAGACGATTTACTCGATGACGATTTGCTTGAAGAATTCGAGCCTCCGCCCTTCATATTTCCGAGCAGGAAGAACAACACGGCAACAATGACTACTGCCGCGAGTGTGACGAAGACAATGATCGCCGTCAAACGGATGGCGCGCGGGATGTTGTAAAGCTCATAGCCATAACTGAATAGGAAGACACCGCCGACGTAGAACGGCGAGAGCAATATGCATAAGAACGTGCCTGTCGATTCGGCGAGACTGCCGTCGAACCAGGTCAGATAAGCGATAAAGATGATCAGCCCAAGGACAGCCAGCGCGATCA
>CAZYLM010000275.1:0-3525 GCA_964648645.1 uncultured Anaerolinea sp. | reverse complement strand
TCATCCTTTGTGTGAACCTCCTCGGCGATGGCTTGCGCGATGCTTTCGATCCGCGCAGTAACCGTCATTTGTAAACTGCTTGCGTTTTTGCTTGTACCGCCTTGGGATTGGTTCTCGAGGCGATTTTTTATTCCATTGCCTTTACAATTTCAGGCAGGTCGCCAAATCCTCTCGAAATGGTCTGGTATTCATTTATCTTATATCCCACCATTCCAGGATGAAATACCCGGCATGACGGACAGTACTGGCATTCTCCATTCTCTTATGGGTATGATGAAATTGGAGAAATATTCGTTGCATCCTGACGCGCAAAATAGCGTCAAGGAGGAGAGTATGTCAGTATCACTGTTCGTAGGGCTTGTCGGAGGGGCGGTGCTGGGATTTGCAACACAGAATGGCAGGTCACAACTGTGCGAGTTCGTCCGTGTCCGTCATCCCGTCTTGTTCAAATCCATCGGGGTATCCCTTTTGGTGTTTGCAATCCTGGTTCCCACCCTGGAATTGAATGGGGCATTCAACATTGCCCAAACGCCATTCTTTTGGGGCGGGTGCATGGCACTCAGCTTCATCTATAGTTTCTTCACCGTACATTGCCAGATCCTGCAACCGGATCAGAAATACTAAAAGGTTCAGTTTAGGTTGGGGTGAAGCAAGTCCGCATTCTCAGGTGCATGGATGAATCCCCAGAAGGCATCCCGTGCACGGTGAGGCGGTGAGGCGCGTTTCCGAACGAGGAAATTGACACGCTCCATCGTCAGTCCGTCGACAGGTAGGTGCAAGATCCGCCCAAGTCGGCGCATATTGCGTCCGGCAAGTTCCGAAGTAAACGAAATCCCATATCCCCCAGCCACCAACTCGAGAACAGCCTCGACATTCCCCACTTCCAGAAAGACATCCAGGTCATCCAGGCTTATATCGAACTTAGCCAATTCCTCAAGAATGACTCTTCGCGTGCCGGAGGACTCTTCACGCATAATGAAACTTTCTTGAAGCAGTTCAGCCGGGTCGATAGAATGCCTACCACCCCATCGATGACCGGCTGCGACAACCAGGCTGATCGGGTCGCGAAAGAATTCCTGAGCTTGCAACCCCGTCTCATCCGGTTCCGAACTAATAATGCCGAGATGCGCATCATTTTCAAGTAGTTTTTCCACCATGTGCCTGGGTTGACAGGTAAGGATACGGGTATGAATGGAAGGATGGGCTGTACAAAAGCGAGCCACCATAAGCGGGAGTACGTATCGTCCGCTTGTAGAACTACAAGCGATATTCAAATCGCCTGTTTCTTTGTTCTTTAGAGAAGACATCATCTCTTGCAACTCGCCGGTATCATGTAGGAGCCGACGGGCATACGGCAACAAGACGTACCCGGCCTCGGTCAACTTCAACCCTGTATTGGTCCGAATGAAAAGGCATGCATCCAGTTCCTCTTCAAGCAGCTTGATCTGGTGACTGAGCGCTGGCTGGCTGAGATGCATCTGCTTCGCCGTCTCAGACAGGTTCAAGGTCTCCGCCGCACAAATAAACGATTCAAATCGACGTGTATCCATAATTCCATTATAGGCATGACAGACAGGGAAATCAACTTACAGCAACCCGTTTACTGAGTTTCGACGGATACCATTGTTTTGCGGTCAGATTTATGCACTTTTGCAATTTTCACATTGACCAGCATTTTACTCTTACAAAAACCCGCCCCGAAACCAAGGTTTCGAGGCGGGTCATGATGTCTCATAATCTAACAGAGAATTAGTATTTTACTTCTCCGGCGCTCCGTTGTTGATCCAATCGATAATGTTCTGCAATTCTTCAGGGCTGAAATTCGCAAAGTGGTCTTGTGATTGAATCTGTATCAAAATGCTGTTCGACGCATCCCCTGCCGAGATGACCGGTCCGTTTTCGCTACCGCGCATGACGGATTCGTAAGAGGAGAGATCCAACCCCTCCGGAGCAGAGTCGCCTTCCGTATGGCACCCGGTGCAATTGACAGTGAAAAGAATGCCAATGTAATTTGCATAGGTCGGAGACCCGACAAGTTCAGGAACCTCCAATTCAGGCTCGGGCGGCGGCAGTTGATCCTTGATGATCTCACGCAAGGCAGGAGCATCGAACCCGGCATACGTAAAGACATTCCCATGGCAGGCGCTGTTCGAACAGAACGAGGTGTTGCTCACGCCGCCAGGGTCTTTTGTTTCATGGCAGTTCGAACACGATGGACCGATCGCCTGATTATGCATGGCGATCCAATTTGAATTGAAATGAGTCTCAGGCTCGGGGCCGCTGCTGATCTCGATATTGGTCACGAAATCATCGGAGCCCGCCACCACAGGGATGGCATGACAAATATTGCATTCGAGACGGACTGCCTCGTTTTTCTCGTTCAGATGTTTGCCATCGTGACAACGGAAGCAACCCGGAGATTCGATATGACCAAGGTTGTTCGGATAGGTCATCCAATCGATCTTTTGATCCTGGAAAACCGTGCGGTCATAGATTGCCTGAAGCTCCACAATCGCAGCTTTTACCTTATCACCGTTCTGGCTGTAATAGTCGAACAGGTTGCGCTTGTAATCATCCTCAATGGCTGAAATGGCAGCCATGGCGTCATCGCGCGACTCATACTGGGCGGACAGAACATCCACTGCCTTTACATGTATGAGGGGGATCGCGGGGTCGATCAACCCTTTCGCCATCGACTCATCCACTGCCTTGGTGGGCGATTGGAAATTATGGGTCACCCGGTTATGACAGGTGACACAATCCATCTGCTTCAGTTTGGTCTCGTCGATGGTGGAGGCATCGAAGCCCGATTCGACGTCAGTATATTCGGTATATGACCCGTCTTCGTTGTACACCCGGACATACGGTATGGTTTGCGCAAGGTCATCGTCAGAGTAATACATGACCTTGCTTGCAATATGCCAGTGAATACCACGGGCATTTCCGGTCCGCGCATCTCCGCCGCCTGTTTTCATGATGAGATAGGTAAGGGATGCCGTATTTTCGCGGTCGTTTGCAAAATGGAAGACCTGGCGCAGACTGTCATCTGAGAAGGTCTCGGGACGATGGCACTTTTCGCAGGTGTCCAGAGAAGGGCGTAACGCCTTGGCCCGTATGGGATATTCATACAATTTGAATATTTCATAATAGGTCTCTTTGATCCCCTGAGTCTTGCGCATGGCCTGATCCATAAATGAAGCACGCCCAATGTGACACTCTTCGCAAGTCACATTCGAATGCGGCGACTCCTTGTAGACGGTGTCTTGCGGAGGCATGGTGTGGCAGGCTGTACCGCAAAACGTCGGTGAATTCGTATACTCCCAGACATGTATTCCCCCAAACAAGGACGCCAGCGCCACAACGATCAATGTGATGTAGGGCAGCAAAAGAACTCTTAACGGTGCATCCGGCCCTGGGAAGAAAAACCTCTTCAGACGGTCGCGAAACTTCATTATTGCCTCCGGAAATATTTTCGAAATTTAGAAACGATACCAGACAGATTCGCCTGCCGAACAGGCTTATCTA
>CAZYLM010000274.1:0-3528 GCA_964648645.1 uncultured Anaerolinea sp. | reverse complement strand
ATGTGAAAGAGTTGATTTGCCTGTCCGTTCATCGGGTAATAGGTGTAAACCAATTTATGGTTTGTGGAGGTATAGCCGGTCTCCTCCATAAGTTCGCGCTTGGCGGCTTCGAGGATAGGTTCACCGGGTTCCATACCGCCCGCAGGGAGTTCCCACTCGGCAGTCCCTGTGGTGTAACGCGGGATGCGAACGAAGATAACCTCCCCAACTTCATTTTCCATGACAGCAGCCACGGCCTCACGCTCGAAGTCCAATAGATGGAATTTATCGATGACAAAGCCATTCGGGAACTCGACAGTGTCCTTGTACAAATTGACCCACCTGCTTTGATAGACAACTTCCCTCGCAAGTCGTTTCGGTATCATGGATTTTTGATTATTTCCCAATCCGCCCCGCTGAGTTGAGGGCATTAATTAGAGTTGTTTTGAGCTGGAAAGGAGTTTTCATAAACGCGCCCTGTGGATAAGTAGGGTCTGGATTGTGGATAAGTCATTCTGGCTTGTGGGTAATTTCGATTAAAAACCTGGTGTTCAGTGGGTTACGCTTCTATTAAGTGGACAAAAGGCGGCTATCCTGTGGAAAAGTAATTGGAAATTGTGGATAACTTGGGGAACAAGAACCAAATTTTGCCCTAAGCCTGTTGATAACTGCGGATTTTTTGTGGATAACCCTGTTTATACTGTGTGAAAAACTCATCCAAACCTGTGGAAAAGTCGGGCAAATCCTCACCCAAATCTGTGGACAGCTTGCGGGTGGAGAGCCATAAATTGTTGGAACGTTTGGCAATGAGCCCCGCAAAGTTAACGGATTTGGGGGTGATTTCACTTTCACGCAGGTTGAAGCGGCGGGCGATCTCGACGCCGAACTGGTATTTGCTCATCGCTTGCGGACCAACGAGGTGATACAAGCCTTTCAGGCTGGCGTTAAGCATTTTTACAAGGATGCGGGCAGTATCGTTGACGAGCATTGGGCAGAAGATAACATCGGTAAAACCGCTCATACTTTTGTTATTGGTAAGATTGGTGTGGAAGAATTCGGCAAGGCTGCGCCTGCCGGGAAGACTCCAGCCGTAAAAATTGACCCGCGCGACGATGGCTTGCGGATTCTCAGTCAGCACAGCCCATTCACCGTCAAGTTTGGTTTTTGAATACACGCCAAGAGGGTTGGCAGGATCTTCCTCGCTGTAGATGCCGTCTTTTTGCCCGTCGAAAACGGCATCTGTTGAGATGTGGGCAAAGTGGACACCGCGGGTTTTGCAAGCACGCGCGAAGCGGCGGGGCAAGTCCGTGTTCAGGCGTTTGGCAAGGTTTGGGTCTTCCTCGCAGGCTTCGAGGTCCGCAAGAGCCGCACAATTCACCACCCATTCCACCTGGGCCTCATCAAGGACCTTGTCCACAGCGTCAGGCTCGAGCAGATCGTGCTTCAAAACCTTGAAAGGGGCACTCTTGAGTTTGCCGCGGTCCACGCCGATGATCTCATACTTATCCATCATCTCCTGCGCGAAGTTGATGCCGAGCAAACCACTGACGCCGGTGAGTAGAAGTTTCATGGTTTGGGTTCCAGGTTTTCAGGTGACACTTGACACCTGATGCGTGGCACTTTCTTTATCCTTCCAATTTTCCCTGGGCGAACAACTCCTCAAAGGGCGCGATGTATTTCTTGATGCCTTCCACATCGAGCCATTCGCTATTGTTGTCGCTGGAGTACAAAAATCCTTCAGCAAGGATTTTACCCCTGTCCTGCCAGGAATAACCGAACCAGGTCGCTTCGGCAGGCTGCACGACGAACATCTTCTCCAATTCGATGGTGTGCCTCGCCTCATCCTCCGAGATGAGCATTTCGTGCAGTTTCTCTCCGGGGCGAATGCCGATGATCTCCAGCTTTGCGTTTGGAGCGATTGCTTTGGCAAGGTCCGTCACTTTGGTACTTGGAATTTTTGGGACGAAGACCTCACCGCCTTCCATCTGTTCGATGCTGTGGATAACGAAACGGACGCCCTGCTCCAGCGAAAGCCAGAAGCGCGTCATGCGGTCGTCAGTGATGGTGATTTTGCCATTAGACCTTTGCTTGAGGAAAAGAGGCACCACCGAGCCGCGGCTGCCGACGACGTTCCCGTATCGGACGCAGGAGAAGCGGGTAGCCGAGCCCCCGGCATAGGCATTACTCTGAATCGTTAATTTCTCCGCTGCAAGTTTGGTGGCTCCGTATAAGTTCGCCGGGCTGACCGCTTTGTCAGTGCTGACGGTGAGGACCTTCGCCACACCCGCATCCAACGCCGCCTCAACCACGTTCGCCGTGCCCATGATGTTGGTCTTGATCGCCTCCATCGGGTTATATTCGCAAGCCGGAACCTGCTTTAACGCTGCCGCATGGACGACAATATCCACGCCATGCATCGCACGGACAAGTCTCTCCCGGTCGCGCACGTCGCCGATGAAGTAGCGCAGGCGCTCGTCGTTGAATCCGCCGACCTGCATCTCGTGTTGTTTCAACTCGTCACGGCTGAAGATGATGACCTTCTTGGGCTGTTTCTCTTCAAGCAGAATTTTTGTGAACTTCTTGCCGAACGATCCGGTCCCGCCGGTGACGAGCACAACTTGATTTTTCCAATCCATGAATACCTCTTTTTCGTAGCTTCCACGCAGGTCAAGCTAAAGCTTGACGCACTATGATTTTACTGATTTGAACAAACCTGTATCTTTCGATATAAAAATCTCGCCGTTCTTTTTCAAAACTTCGTTAAATTCCCTTTCGAGACCTTCCAGTTCATCTTCTGGTAATTCCGCAAAGGTGCCCATCGAGCGGACATACCCCATGAGCATATCCACATCGGTCACACGAAGGCTGTCGGGGTAACGGGATAATTCTACACGCGGAAAGAACTCTTTCAATTGCGTTTCCCCGTTTTCGAGCGTGAATTGCAAGGCAAGCCTGCCAGACCGTCCACCGCTGATACGTGAGACGCGCTCATCGATCTCATGAAAATGTGCCTTGCCAACCGTGGCAGCAAAGAAAACACCCTCATCTTTCAAGACCCGGTGGATTTCTGCCAGCGCCTTTTTTCTGTCCGGTACATGGTACAGCATGTGGTTGGCAATGACTGCATCAAAAGTCCGGTCCGCATACGGAATGGACTGCGCATCGATCTTCTCGAATTTGTATCCACGCCTTTTCACGATCAGGTTTCGCCAAGCCGCATCCAGCATCCCGTCGGAGAGGTCGGACAGTGTCAACGCCCAGCCTGCGGGGATCCGCTCCGCGCATTCCCGCCATAACTCGGCAGAGCCGCAGCCAACTTCAAGAACGTTCGCATCAGCAGGCAAAGAGGAAAGTTGATTAAAGACCCAATTGAACCATCCATTTGGATTTGTGCTAAATCGTTGATGGATCACTAAACGCGCATGCAGGTTGCCAGAATCTCCGTATTGGCTTTGAGTTAAATACTTCTGATCCGTCAGCCTGGACATCACTCCGAACCTTTGCAATAACTTACATCGATTGTTTCACGGACTTCATCGGTCAGCGGTT
>CAZYLM010000273.1:0-3580 GCA_964648645.1 uncultured Anaerolinea sp. | reverse complement strand
TGAAGATGGTTTCCTTCGCTGCGAGAAGGATCAAATTTGTATGATTGCGCATCACGGATGACGCCTTGTGTAACCCGCAACCCGTAAATAAGGTTTCCCATGAATAAAACTATTCGCCTCCGCCTTCTTCCCTATAAAGAATACAAAGGCGTCGAAAAAATATATTCGGTCATTTTCTATTACTTACCGGTTTTTGGCGCCATGTATCGAAAGCGTGTTGAGTTGTGTCTTGCCCAATGTAAGGGTGGAAGTAGCATCCTTGAGATCGGCTTCGGCAGCGGATTGACTTTCCTGAATTTAAACGATATTTATAAGAAGATTCATGGTCTCGACCTGACTTGCAATGTGGGCGTTGTAAAAGAAGTCTTCGCCGCTCATGGTATTACTCCTGACCTTCGCAACGGTAATGTGCTCAATATGCCTTATGAGGATAACCAATTTGACACCGTCCTGTTGATTAGCATCCTGGAGCACTTGAAACCGGATGAGCTCCAGCAAGCGTTCAAAGAAATCCATCGTGTCCTCAAACCGGGGGGGCAGGTTGTGTACGGTGTGCCGGTGGAACGTCCTTTCATGGTCCTCATGTTTCGTTTGCTGGGGTACGATATTCGTCAATATCATTTTTCCACCGAAAGGGATGTGGAATGTGCGGCGGAAAAAATGTTTCATAAAACCTCTGTTGAAGCTATGAAGTCCATCCCTTCGTTTTTTGGGAATGTGTATGAGATCGGTCACTTCACCAAATCGGCATGATAAATGGGTATCGAACTTCACAACGAACTGATAGAAAAGAATCACAATCTCTGGCAGCGCAAGCCATTACTTCATACTGTATATATGGAACTCTACCGTGCCATGAGCAGGTATCTGAGTCCGGTATCGGGAAAGATTGTTGAACTCGGCTCTGGTATGGGCAGTATTCATGAAATCATTCCGGCATGCATTCGCACGGACTTGTTCCCTTATCCTTGGATTGAGCAGATCGAAAATGCCTACCAGCTGACTTTTTTAGATAATTCAGTTTCCAATTTGCTGATGACGGATGTGTTCCATCATCTTCGTTATCCCGGCACTGCATTGAAAGAATTTTTTCGCGTTCTTGCGCCAGGGGGACGGGTGATCATCATGGAGCCGGGGATGGGTTTGCTAGGCAGATTTGTATATGGAGTTTTCCATGTCGAGCCGGTTGACTGGGATAAGGAAATCACCTGGTCTGCCCCAGACGGCTGGCATGGAGATGACCCAGATTATTACGCGGCGCAGGGAAATGCAACACGCATCTTTGTTCATCAAAGATGCGCAGTACGATTGACTGATTGGAAATTTGTTGAAGTGAAACAGATATCGGCGCTAGCGTACGTTGCATCCGGTGGGTATTCGGGTCCACAGTTGTACCCAACAGCGATTTATCCCTTCATCAAATGGATCGAAAAAGCGATGCAGCTCCTTCCTGCCTTGTTTGCTACACGGTTACTAGTTGTTTTAGAAAAAAAAATATAGATTTGGGCGTTTAGGAATTATAGGTCAAATACGCTATCTCACCCGCTCATATATCAATATATCCGGGTTGACGGCAGTTAGCGAAACCTGGGGCAGGTAAGGTGGCAATTGATAGGTGAATTCTTTCAAAAGGCGAAATGACCCTACATCTCCAGAGATTAACCGTTTGAAGAAATCGCATTCCCCAGGCGTGGTGGCACATATCGGGTCAGAATAGAAACGTCCGTAAGTAAAACTATCGATCACTAAATAATCCGTGTCGCGTTCTAACAACCCCTTTTCTGCCTGGTTATACTCGAATCTGCCACCGGTTGGAACTTCATCCCCCTCCCATTCGATAAAATAGATCGGGTAGTTATGTGCGCGTTCGAACCTGCGCTTCTCGATAAGGGGGGGGTAAAGCGTGTATTCTATGCTTTTCTGGTACCCGCGGATGGAAGCAATATATTCTGTGGCGGGGATTCGAGAATCGTTCAGGAACAACAACGATATACTCACAAGGCGTAGAGCGGAATAGCCTAGTCCTAGAACCAACAGCGTGATCAAGGCCGAACGGACAATAACCGGCATCCGCTCTGGGATGAGGCTCAAAATCTCTTCGATCATCAAAGCACTAAGGATTGACATGAAAGGAATGAAGGGTATGAAATACCTACCAATGTAATTGATCGATATCATGAAAGGCAGGTCGAAGATGACCAAGGTGAGTAGGAATGCGCCGACGTTAGAGCCAACATCATACGCAAAAGCTGTTCTGCCAAATACCCAAAAAATCCAGCGAGCCAGGGACCAAAGAATGCCTGCAAGAAAGAAGTAGTAGAAGAAAACCCCAACAGTCTCTTTGAGGACGGACCATTGGCCGATAAGCCCCAGTGGTGTTCCTGTATTGAAGCCGTAGTCTGTAAGGTTTACCAGTGCAGGGATGACACCGGAAAAATATTCTAGGGGTGCAGTAAATGCTTTTGGCGTTCCGAATCCATAACCCAAATATGAGATCAGACCGCCGAGGATCAGCGAGCCTGACATCGATAGCCATTGCGTTTCGATATTCTTCCAGTTTGAAGTAATGCAAACAAAGATTGGTAGGATGATCAAACTTCCCCCTGTATATTTGCACGAAGCTGCAAAGCCAACCATCAGGAAAGAAAGATAAAGCCAGCGCAGAAAACGAGTCTTCTGGTATTGAATGACAAAGAGTGCAGATAGAATAGTAAATACAAGCAAGTACATGTCGTTGTGGGCGAAGCGACCGTTTTCCACGGCTGTCCCGCTGGTAATGTAGAACAAGGCGGCGAGAAAGGCAATGTGATTTCGAGCTCCAACCCTTCGTGCAAGATAATAGATCAATACGGCGGCAACTGCACCGAGGAAAGATGAGAAGCAGCGTGCCGTCACAATAAAAGCAAGGGATGAACGCCCTAAACCGTAGGTGATCAAGCCGATGAAATACATTACATATTTTGGTAGGGAGGGATAATTATGGTCTGGCTCATTTACATCAAATTTCATTGCTCCGTTGAGCGCCATATCCACGCGCCAGACCAATTCGTCGGGATTCCACAAGGCGGGTGCGCCCCAGGTAATCCCGGGCAAAGACGCGGCAAGAAACAAAAAGAAGAGGATCAAAGGCAAAAAAAATTCATGCCGTGAAAAGAACAAATCGATTTTATTTTTCATTAATGTTTCTCTTTATCACCCGAACGCCTGTTGATTTTTGCCTGCAGGGTCTGGAGGCGCTGTACCCCGTATGGCTCACGCGCAATCACATGGATGAGTGTTACCGCGTCTATATCATCTTTGCCGGTCTTGAACTCCGCGCGGATCCTGTCCTTTGCCCTGTGGAATTCCTCCGTCAGCCGTTCCAATACTGTAAAATCGACCTTCACAAAATTCGACTCGAAGACACGTTTGTATTCGTTAAAACGATAGCGGTTCAAGTTGCTGGTGGGGTTTAGGAAATTTCTCCAAACGTTTTCTGAATACACTAGCATCTCGAACGGATAATTGAAGAAGTGGTCGCGCAGATCCACGAAGTGCAAATGGATGCCGCCCGGCGCAGTCAACTTCGCAAGTGCACTGA
>CAZYLM010000272.1:0-3599 GCA_964648645.1 uncultured Anaerolinea sp. | reverse complement strand
TAATAATGGTCTTCGAGATAAATGCCCACACGCAGGTCATCGGATAGATTCTCCGACTTGAATGAATACGATGGATAAGGCGAATGGGAAATGGAAAGGAACCAATCAGGATGCTCGATCACCCAATTCGAATCGATACCCATGTGATTCGGTACCATATCAGCGGAGAGACGGATTCCCCTTTGCCAGGCTTTGCCCCTCAGGCTCTCCAGAGCTCCCCATCCGCCCAGGTCGCTGGCAATGTCATACGCATATAACGAATACGCCGAAGCGACCGCATCCTCCTGACCCATACGCTGCTTGATCTTTTGCGAGGCGCGACTGCGCTCCCAAAGACCGATCAGCCATAAACCGGTGAAACCGCGCGAGGCGAGCAGGTCCAACTCTTCATCGGGGATCTGATCCAGGTTCGAGATATCGCGGCTGTACTTTTTCGATAATTGGTCGAGCCAGACGTAGGTGTTCTTCGCGATCAAAACGACCCGCGGCATCCAATCCTGGTCGGGGCTGTATTTCTCAAATTCGGCATATTCCTGCCCTTTGAAGGTTGGGATGGGAATTTCCGCCTCACTCGAATCAACGTGACCGCGCTTGCGAATGATATCTTCGCGCAGGTAATCCATCGCACGCAACATCCGGGTGGAAAATTCCGGTCCGAGCAGGCGCCCCCAACGCTCGAGGATGTAATTCAACTGTCCTTCAAGGGAATCAGGTGACGCTTCAATGGGGCCAAAAAGGATCTCTGCCAGGGTCTCGGCCTTCCCTGCTCCCCCTCCCAGCCCCGGCTGATTGGAAAAGAATTCCAGCAGGCGGGTTGTAAACTCTTTAAAGGCAGAACCGTTCATCACAGATGCATCGAACAGATCCATGTAAAGGTTCAATGCCGGGTTTCGGTTGGCGTTCTCGATCAGCAACATCTCTTCGATAGCGGCCGCGCGCACGCCATAGCCCATCTCGCCCACATTGGCGATCTTCGTTGCAAGATACATACCCGCCGACATCTCGCCGCGAAAAACGGCCGTGGGCGGGAATTCTTCGGTAAATTTGGTCAGGGTCAGGTCGTACTTTGAGCCGAGGGTCGATTGCAAAGATCCCATGGCACGTGCCATCACACCGGTATAGCGGCTGTAATATTGCCGCAAAAGGATGTGATACGCCTCGTTGATGAGGGAAATCACATACAGGTCTGACGGGGATACGGGGGCGGAACGAACGGCACTCATCTGCGCCGCAAATGCCCTGGCGCTGCCCAGGTCGGTAAAAACAACCCGCCCATCGGGGCGGAAGAATTCACGAGAGAAGTTATATTTCAACCGGGCGGCACGGGAGGTCAACATGACAACAATGATAACCGATTATCATCGAATTCGAGTAAAATTTCCGCCAACATTATGAGCGCATCACTGGCACAAGTCATCCTTCTCTTATTGCTCGGTGCGGTTTACCTGCCGGTCGTTTTTTTTGCCATTCAACGGCGGGATGAAGGGCAGGGAGCCGCAACATGGCTGGTGGTTTTATATGCCCTGCTCGCCATGGTCATTAACTTTACCGAAGCTGTCCGGCAAAACCCTACCGACCCGTTCCTCCTGCAGGAAGTACAGACCTACATTTCCTTCTCTCTAGCCATCATATTAATGCTCACCCTTCAATCTTTCCTGAAGAGTGAATTTTGGTGGGCATGGCTTGTTTATTTTGGTGTTTGGGCACTGGGTCTGGCATTGATCCTGACCAACGCCCTCAATCTACCGGACACGCTTTGGACAAACGGCGAACTGATCCTTTACCGCTCACGCCTCGGCACCGCCTGGACCATTCTCGGTTGGATCGCCCTATCCATTGCCATGATCATCAACCTCTCGAATGCGCAGAGGCAAAGCCGTCAGCCGTTATTACGCGGGCGTCTCGCTTATTGGTGGGCACCGGTCTTTCTAACCCTCGTCAGTGACATCCTGCTCTTCTCTGGCTTGCTGACAATGGGGCAGCCTTTGCGATGGCTGGTTGCCATTGGCATGGCGTATGTAGTCGGCACTCATTATGTCCCCGACCTGAAAGCCATCACCCGGCGTGTATTGATCTATGTCCTCAGCACTCTTTCCATCGTCGGTTTCTACATCGCGGGATTCCTGATCGTCCAGGCGTTATTTGGCGGAAATAAAAATTACAATCCACTCCTGGCCGGAGCCATTGTCGCCCTCCTTATCGCCCTGATCTTCACACCGCTGAATGCATTGATCTCGCGTGCGATCACCAAATGGATGAAGGGCGACCAATACGACGCCAGCCTGACCATCCATCAATACAGCGAAAGCATCAGCAATATTCTTGAAATGGACCGCCTCTCGAGCGTTGCCATCGGTATCATGCTTGAAGCAATGCAGATCGAGCGTGGTTTCCTATTTCTTGTGGACGGTGAGCGGCAGGCAGACGGGCGAAGGACATATAAGATCCGATCCGCACGCAGCCCGGAAGAACGTCAGTTGGTGGCGGCGGAATTGGATGAGGACGGGATCATCGCCTCGTACTTCATCCGCGAACAAAAACCGCTTCTGCAATACGACCTGGACATGCATTCATCGTTCCGGGCTGCATCCTCCCCCGAGCGGAATTGGTTCAACGAACTGCGCTGTGAAGTGTACATTCCCATATTTGCAAAGAAACAGTGGATCGGCATGTTAGCCTTTGGCTCGAAGCTGAGCGGCAACCGCTACACCCGCGAAGACCTATCCGTGTTGAGCGCCCATGCCAACCAAACCGCCGTCGCGCTCGAAAATGCCCGCCTCGTTGATAACCTCATGCGCCTCAACCAGGAACTGCGCCAGGCGCGCCGCACCCTCGAAAAAAACAACCAGGAACTCCAGCGCATCGACCAGGCGAAGTCCGACTTCATCAGCATCGCTTCACACGAACTGCGCACCCCGCTGACAGTCATCAAAGGTTACACCGAGATGCTGATCGAAGATCCCAAACTGGAAAAGGGTCAAAAGACCATGATGAAGGGCATTCACGACGGGACGATGCGCCTGCACGAAGTCATGGATTCGATGTTCGATATCGCCCAACTGGACGCCCGTTCGCTCACCCCCCACCTCCAGCCTGTAGACCTGGCACAACTCATTCGCGATGTCAGCATCGAGCATGGCAAGATCATCCGCGACCGGGAACAATACCTGACCGTGAAGCTTCCCTCCCTGCCACAGGTCAAAGCCGATGCACATCTGCTGCGCAAGATATTCCATCATCTCATCCGCAATGCGGTCAAGTTCACGCCCAATAACGGCTGGATCACCATCACTGGCAAATACATCCCCGCCATCGTCAACTTACCAAACGGCGGTGTCGAGATCATCGTCGCCGATACCGGCGTGGGTGTAGACCCGAACCTGCGCGAGATGATCTTTACCAAGTTTTACCAACCCGGCGAGTTGGGCAAGCATTCAACCAGCAAATCACGCTTCAAAGGCGGCGGTGCAGGACTGGGGTTGGCATTATCCAAGGGTATTGTCGAGGCGCATGGCGGAAGGATCTGGGTCGAGAGCCCAGGCTACGACGAAGTCAACTTCCCCGGCAGCCAATTCCATGTCATCCTGCCACTTACCAAA
>CAZYLM010000271.1:0-3616 GCA_964648645.1 uncultured Anaerolinea sp. | reverse complement strand
CAGGTGGATAATCCGTCCCATCGCCTTTGTTGGAATGTCCGTGATCGCTATGACGTGCCTGCACAAAGGACGGATTCGGTAACAGGTCGCTTTGCATGAACAGGGCGTGCGCCGCTTTCTGGCTGAAGGCAAGCGTGGAGTCCCAATCCACGTCACCGGTGCGGATGTCGAGAGTCTGGCTCTCATGCAGCATTTCGATACGGGCAAGTTCAGCCTGCCACGGGCGGGCGGCTGTTTTGCGAGCAAGGTCAAAGCCTTCGGGGATCGTGTCGAGTGCGGCTTCGGCGAAGGAAAACGTCCGAGTGGCGCCAGGACCCAACTCCAGGTCCAGGATGAGCGAGGCGTGTGGTCCAGGTCCATGTTTGGGTCCACCCGTCATGAAGACCACTGGGGCGATTCCGCTTGTTTGTCCCGCCAGGATATTGACGAGTTGTTGTTGAGTGGGGATGATGGATTGGCCGTTGAGCGGCGCAAGCGCGGCGCAGACTTCGAGGTGGATGTTGCGCACCGCTGTTGTTTTATTGACGAGGGTCACGCGCCCTGCAATGGCATGCGATTCGGGTATCCAAAAATCGGCTGTGGCTGGCAGATTCTCGAAGGGAACAAAATCGAGGGTTAGGAAGTTTGGATAGAAGCGTCGCAGTGACGGTTTGGCGGCGAAGGTGTTAGGGTCTGTAACGATATTCGCGCCTTCGGTAAAGCGCAGGAAGATGCGCATCGACCTTGCCCTCGAACCGAATGTGGTGCTGATCCCCACTGCAGAACGTTCCGGATCGTTGCTACCGAGTTCCACTTCCCAGATGTGGTCGTTGGGATAGTCCGGCTTGCAGAGACGGGCATCCGCTGCCAGAGTAAGGTGAAGCGGGTCGCCGGGGCGGAGAGACCAGTCGCGCATGTGCCCAATTGTACGGGCAGATGGGCGGGTGGTCAAACAGGTATAATTTAGTCTTGTAGTGGTGTAGTCTGTTAGTCACATGGCATATTAGCCATATAGTCAAAGGCTATCAGACATCAGACTACCCGACTTATAGACTAACAGACTAAGCGACCAACAGACCAACAAACTAGGAGATTGCCTCATGGCTGGACTTTATTTCGAAGAATTTTCTGTGGGACAAACAGTAAAAACTTTATCACGCACCGTCGGTGAGGATGCCATCAACACTTTTGCCGGGTTGACTGGCGATTACAACCAGATCCACACCGATGCCGAATTTGCGAAATCAACACCCTTTGGTCAACGCATCGCTCACGGACTTTTGGGGCTGTCCATCGCCACGGGATTGATCATGCGCACAGGCCTGCTCGAAGGAACCGTGCTCGCCTTCCGCGAGATCCAGGAGTGGAAGTTCGTCAAGCCAACTTTCATCGGCGATACCGTCCATGCCATCCTCACCGTGACGGAGATCAAAGCCCTGCCGCGCATCGGTGGTGGCGCGCTCATCGCCAGTGTCGAACTCCGCAACCAGAATGACGAAGTCCTGCAAAAAGGTGTTTTAAATTTATTGATGCTGAGCAAGCCGAAGTGACGAGTCGCCCCTAGTGCTTATGCTACCAAACGACCGCCGATAATGGACGGCAGACCGTGATCGGTGGTCTGCCGTCAAAATTTTTCAGTATGCTCAGGTTTCGAAGATTTTTTGGGTTGTCAAAAAAATTCGCGCAAATCTGCGCAATCCGTGGCTAAGGTTTTGCTTTTTCGGTAAACAGTACAGCCCATAAAAGGTTTATAAATGAACAAAGACGACAACGATAGATTGCGAAAACTGATCCGCTCCGAGGATGAAACTCAAAAGGATATGGAGCCTGTGCCTCCTCCCGGTGGAACGACGGCTTCACACAAAAAGACGGGAAACACCACACCGATCCTCAATCTGCCTGAGCTCGACGAAAACAACATGCCGCTGCCAAAGCGGGTGGATGAAACTGATCTGGAAGGCACACGCGTCTCGAATGCTGCTTATCAACCTTCCAAAGAGACCAAGCCTCCCAAGCAGAAGCCGACTCAAAATCAACGCCCTGCGTATCGCCTGCCGGAAAATCAGGAGCAAAATCAACGCCCCGCATACCGCGCCCCGGATAACCAGCCACAATATCGCCGCCCTGCGCCTTTGGCTCCGACCTTCGCCGACCGTATGGCGCTCTTCTTCGGCTCTTTCGGTTCGCGCCTGCGCGGAAATAAAGGTTGTCTTGGCCGCATATTGATCATCTCTGCATTTGCCCTCGTGTTTCTTCTTCTTTGCGGAGGGTCCATTCTTGTTTACCAATATTCCTCCATCGCTAGCACCCTGCCCGACGTTAGCGACTTGAAGAACCGCACCTCGCAGTTCCAGACCACGCGCATCCTCGACCGCAACGGACAGGTCTTATTCGAATTGAACGACCCGAGCGCCGGACGCCGTAATTACATTCCACTTAGCGAGATATCCCCGAACCTCGTGGCGGCGACCATCGCCACTGAAGACAAGGGTTTCTACGACAACCCCGGCTTCGATCCCATTGCGATTATGCGTGCCTTGTGGGCAAACTATGTAACGCAGGGTGAAGGTGGAGGCGCGTCCACCATTACGCAGCAATTGGCACGTGCGCTATTGTTATCACCTGAGGAACGTACCCAGCGGACCGTTCAACGCAAGACGCGGGAGATTATCCTTGCAGCGGAAATCACACGCCGATACACTAAGGATGAGATCCTTGAGCTTTATCTGAATGAGATCTATTACGGCAACCTCGCGTACGGGATCGAAGCCGCCGCAAACACTTACTTCAACAAATCGGCGCGAGACCTGACCCTGGGCGAAGCCGCTTTTCTGGCGGGATTGCCACAATCGCCCGCCGTGTACGATATTTACACGAATCCCGAAGCGACACTTGTCCGCCAACAGCAGGTGCTCGTCCTGATGTTCGAACTCAGCCAGCTTCAGGGATGCATCGAGGTCAGTAATAGTGAAGAGCGTGTGTGTGTGGACCCTGTCGCCGCCACAGATGCAGCCAATCAGATCAAAGCCTACAACTTCATCCCGCCCGTCTTCGGCGACGCGAGATACCCGCACTGGGTCAACTTCGTCCGCGCCGAGTTGGAAAAGCTGTACGACGCGCAGACTATCTACCGCTCCGGCTTTGTCGTCTACACCACGCTTGATCCGGTACTTCAAGACCAGGCACAGCAATTGGTAACAAACCAGGTTGCCAATATGGTGGAGAACAATACCAAGAACGGCGCCTTGGTTACCATCCAGCCGTCCACCGGGCAGATCCTAGCCATGGTCGGCTCACCGGATTTCAACAACGCCGCCATCTCAGGTCAGATCAACATGGCGATCAGTCCCACACGTCAGCCGGGGTCATCCATCAAACCGATCACCTACGTCGCCGCCTTCGAAAAAGGCTGGACTCCCGCCTCATGGATATGGGATGTGCCTACACAATTCCCCGATGGAGCCAACCCCCCGTATGAGCCGCGTAACTACGACGGAAAATTCCACGGTGGTATGACGGTCCGCACCGCGCTCTCCAACTCGTTCAACATCCCGGCGGTCAAAGCGCTTGAGTTCGTCGGCATCTACGACGACCCGAACACTCCCGAGAAAGACGGCATGATCGCGATGGCAGAACG
>CAZYLM010000270.1:0-3623 GCA_964648645.1 uncultured Anaerolinea sp. | reverse complement strand
TTATATCGCCTCCCCCATTATCGGGTCCAGCAAAGAGGCGCATTTGGATCAGGCACTTGCAACGTTGGATGTCAAACTCACAGACGAAGAAGTCAAACGCCTTGAGGAGTTGTATCAACCGCACCCGGTGTTGGGACATTCATAATGTATTACAGGTTCCTGTATCTCGGTTTCAAGGTTTACTGCTTTATCTTCCGGCCCATTCGTATGGGTGTCAGGATTATGATGATCAAGGACGGCAAAGTCTGGTTGGTACGACACACATATCTATCCGGTTGGTATATGCCTGGGGGCGGGGTAAAGCGGCTCGAACCCATGGATGTCGCGGCGCGGCGCGAAGCCCGTGAAGAGACCGGCGCAGAATTGGGCGAGGTGGAGCTGGTAGGAATTTACACCGGCAACATTTTATGGAAGACGGATCATACGACTGTTTTTATCTGCAAGGATTTTAAGTTCACAGGCAAGTCGGATGCAGAGATCGCTGAGATGCGTGCCTTTCCGCTGGATGAACTACCAGAGGATACATACGGCCTGCACCGCCATCTTTTGGAAAGATTCCATGGCGGAGAAGCCTTGCCCAAATTTGGAAAATGGGAAGCGCAACAAAAAACCAAATGGGTATAATAGCCAAAAGACTAAATTTGGATGTGTAAATCATGACAAAGGAATCCATGAAGATCGTCATCCCCATGGCGGGTTGGGGCACTCGAATGCGACCGCATACCTGGAGCAAGCCCAAACCGCTCGTCAGTGTGGCAGGCAAAACATCGCTTGAACACCTGATGGATATGTTCAAAACCCTGCCAGATCCAGACAACGCAGAGTTTGTTTTCATTGTAGGACCGTTTCTTGGTGAACTACAAATCCCTGCATTCATCAAAGAGAATTACCCAAAGCTCAAAGCCCATTATGTCGTCCAGAGCGAAATGAAGGGACAATCTCATGCGTTGTGGCTGGCGCGGGAATACCTGACCGGTCCCATGATCATGTGTTTTTCGGACACTCTGATGGAGACGGACTTCTCATTCCTTGATAAAGAGGAATCGGATGGGGTTGCCTGGGTTATGCCGGTGGAAGACCCGCGTCGCTTCGGGGTGGCAGAGGCAGGCAAGGATGGCTGGGTAAAACGTTTTATCGAGAAACCCCAAAGTATGGAAAACAATCTGGTGGTCGTCGGCTGTTATTACTTTAAGAGTGCCGAACGCCTGCTCGCCGCCATTGACGACCAAATGAAACGCGGTGTGATGTTGAAGAACGAATATTTCCTGACTGATGCAATATCGATCATGATCGATGGTGGCGCGAAGGTACGCACACAGAAGATCAATACCTGGCTGGATACGGGTACGATCGACGCCACGCTCGATACGAACAAACTATTGCTTGAAAAGCTTGGCTCGCAGATGGGCAAGTTTGAAGGGGAAAATGTTGAGATAATCGAACCGGTCGCCATTCATGCAAGCGCTAAAATAACCAATTCAAAGATCGGTCCATTTGCTTCGATCGGAGCGAATTGCAAGATCGACAACGCGCAGATTTCAGAATCCATCGTCGAACCAGATTGCGAGGTCAAAGATGCGGCGTTGAAGCGCTCCCTGATCGGCAAGCAAGCTAGGATTCACGGGAGAGGCGATGGTCACGTCCTGCAATTGAACATTGGGGATACGAGCCTGGTCAATTTATGAGTCGACATGGAAGCAGTTGAGTGCAGGTCAGATACAGAGTATGCGGAGCGCCCTCTTTCACTGCTGTGGGAGGGGCGGCGTTATGAGATCGCGGAAATATTTTCGCGCTGGCGCGGACCCGGCGAAAAGGGATTTTGCGTCAAGACCGCAAACGGTCTGGCGTTCGAATTGACGTACCAGGAGCTTTCCGATGACTGGCACGTCCAACCCATCTAGTTCGTCATTACGAGGAGTAAAATAATTTCGTGATTCCAAGGCCTTTATCGCAATGACGGACAACAGGAGGCTCAATGCAGGAAGTTAGTTCAGTTCAAAGACTTTCAACCCGTGTAGCAGGTTTAAAACCCAGCGGCATTCGAAAGTTCTTCGATATTGCCGCGACGATGAAGGATGTAATCTCGCTAGGGATCGGCGAACCGGATTTCACCACACCGAAGCCGATCCTTGATGCGGGCATCCGCTCGCTTCAAAACGGCGAAACGCATTACACCTCAAACTCCGGCAAGGTGGAATTACGTCAGGGTATAGCCGAAAATTTGAAAAAACTCTACAACGTGAAATACGATCCCGCCACAGAGATCATTGCGACCGTCGGCGTTTCGGAGGCGTTGTATCTCACGTTTACCGCTGTGCTCGAACCAGGTGATGAGGTCATCATCCCGACACCATGCTTTGTTTCGTATCAAGCCGAGGTGATCCTCGCAGGCGGTGTACCCATTGAGATCCCTGCACGGCTTGAGAACAACTTTACTGTTGATCCGAACGACATTCGTAGAGCAATCACCCCACGCACCAAGGTCATCTTTATCGGTTACCCATCGAATCCGACCGGTGCGGTCGCCCCACGCGAAGTAATGCTCGAGATCGGCAAGATCGCAGAGGAGTTCGATCTGCTTGTTGTTTCTGATGAGATTTATGACCGTCTCGTTTATGACTTTGAGCATGTCTGCTTCCCTGCCCTGAGCGACAGCCTTTGGAATCGCACTGTGCTCCTGGGCGGATTCTCCAAAGACTATGCGATGACCGGTTGGCGCATTGGCTACGCCTGCGGACCCGCCGATATCATCAAAGGTCTGGTACGCATTCATCAATACACCATCATGTCTGCGCCGACGACCGCGCAAGATGCCGCCATCGAAGCCTTGAAGATAGGTGAACCATACGTGCAGGAAATGGTCTCAGAATATGATCGCCGCCGTCGCCTGTTGGTTAGTGGCTTGAACCGCCTCGGTCTCTCGACGTTCGAGCCAAAGGGTGCCTTTTACACCTTTCCCAACATCCGAGCCTCGGGCATGGACGATGAGACCTTTGCCGAAACTTTACTGCGCGAAGAAAGCGTCGCTGTCGTTCCGGGCAACGCCTTTGGACCCGGCGGTGCGGGGTTTGTCCGCGCTTGTTATGCCACGTCGTATGAACAAATCGAAGAAGCCCTGCGCCGTATGGAACGGTTTATGAGCAGGCATGGATAAGTTGGTAGTTAGTGAATTGTAATTAGTGAGTAGCTGAGGTGACTGTCACTTCGTAAGTGACAGTCACCTTTTGATTCTATCCACCTGCGATCTTGGTTTTGTACCCGAGCTTTTGCAGAACTTCAGCCATGCGCTGGCGATGTTCGCCTTGAATTTCGATCATGCCATCTTTAACCGTCCCACCCGTGCCGCATTCCTGCTTGAGTTTCTTGGCAAGGATTTTCAAATCCTCTTCGGTGAGGACAAGGTTCTTCACGACCGAAACCACCTTCCCTCCCCTGCTACCAGATTCGCGGTGCAGGTAGGCGGTCTGCTGTTGCGGCGGTAACGATCTGCCATGAGAGGCGCTTTGACCCTTTTTACGAAGATCGCCATCTTCAGACGACCAGACAGTGCGATTGTTATCAGCCATAATTTTCACTCGTTCGTCATCAACTTGACGTAAATTTCCTCCAGGGCAGATTCGCGC
>CAZYLM010000269.1:0-3629 GCA_964648645.1 uncultured Anaerolinea sp. | reverse complement strand
GGCACCGATGCCGCTCCGTACTTTCGTATTTTCAACCCAGTGTTGCAAAGTGCCAAATTCGACCCGAACGGTGATTACATCCGCAAGTGGGTGCCGGAGTTACACGGGTTGAACGCAAAACATATTCATGCGCCATGGGAGTATGACCTAAATATCGTGGGCTATCCGTCTGAACCGATCGTGGATCGGGATGTAGTCAAAGAACGCACTTTGAAGGCGTATAGTTTTTCGAAGGACCAAACAAAGTGACACAACAACTTTCTCCTGAAACCGGTCGAGCCGCATTGAAAGCGCTCTTTCAAGAACGCTCGCCATTAGGTCCATTGAAGGTAATGGCAAAGCATGTAGGGCGCTTCTTTCAGATTCCGATTCCCGGTTTCAGTCCTTTTTTGGTGTTTGGTCCAGAAGCCGCACGAAAGGTGCTTATCACTGACCGAAAAAAATTACTTTGGCGCAACACAGACCCGGTGACTGACCTGCTTCGGCGCGGCGTGTTGGTAACCGACGGCGAAGAGCACGACCACTATCGCAGTTTGATGGAAACGCCATTCCATCCGTCGCAGTTATCAAAATATAACGAGATGATGATACGGCAAACGGATAGGGTGATGTCCACCTGGCAAGACGGTCAGACCGTGGATATGCTGGTCGAAGGGCGCAAGATCGCCTTGCTCATCATCATGCAGACCTTGTTCACTAAAGATGCATGGGATGACATTCCCAAGATATGGAATCCGATTCTGAAGACGATTAAATACGTCTCACCGGGAATGTGGATTTTGTGGCGAAAGATTCCGCGACTTGGGTACGGGAAGTCGTTGAAGGTGATCGATGATTATATGTATGCGATCATTGCGGACCGCAGACGACGGACAATGGCCCATCGTCCCGACTTCCTCCAACACCTCATTGACGCCGGATTAAGCGATGACGTCATCCGCGACCAGATGTTGACCATGCTCATCGCCGGGCATGATACATCCACCGCCTTGTTCGCATGGACCTTCGCGTTACTCGGGCAGCATCCTGAAGTGCATCAAAACGTGGTTCAGGAAGTTGACCATAAAGAAGGCAAATACCAATTGTTGGATAACGTCATCAAAGAATCACTTCGGCTGTATCCACCCATTCATATCGGCAACCGACGCGTGGCAGAAGAAATAGAATTTGCGGAGGGCAAAATCCCTGCCGGGGAGCGGATGTTCTACTCCATCTACCTCACCCACCGCGACCCGGAGATATGGGAGAACGCCGAACAATTCTGTCCCGAGCGTTTTTCACACGGGCGTAAAACTCCACCCATGAGCTACATTCCGTTTGGGGGCGGTCCGCGGGCTTGCATCGGCGCGGCGTTCGGTCAGGCAGAGGCGCGGATCGTCATCGCTCACTTGCTAAAAAACTTCTCCTTTGAATTCACAGGTCATCCCATCCATGCACACATGGGCGCTACGCTGGAGCCAAGACCGGGCGTGATGATGAAGGTGAAGAGAAGGAAAGTAACCAGCGGGCAGTGACCAGTAGCCAGTGAAAAGTGAAACGTGACTTATACAAACGATTTTCTGACTATCAAACTATTCGACTACTAAACTATTAGACTAAGTGACTAAGAACTACCATGACTTACTTCGGCTTTCTCCTACGCTTTCTCGTAATTCCCATCATTGTCTTTCTCGTCATCACATGGTGGGACAACAAAAATAACCGACCCACATTAGGCTTCAATAATGGCAAAGCCATATGGATCGCCATCCTGGTTCATATCTTCCTTGCGGTGGTGTACACCACGCCGTGGGATAACTATCTGGTTGCCACCGGCGTTTGGTATTACAACCCCAATCTTGTAACTGGTATCGTCATCGGTTATGTACCCATCGAAGAATACACTTTCTTCGTGTTGGAAACCATCCTTGCCGGGTTATGGTGGTGGTTCCTCGCGCGCCGCATCCCTGAACCGACAAATGAATTCAAGCCGAGTAAAACTGGGCGCATCATTTCATTTAGCGTTCTATTCATTCTTTGGGTCGTCTTCACCTATCTGTTTTTCTTCGGCGGCGTTGAGTGGACCTATCTCTCCATCATCCTGTTCTGGGCGCTGCCTGCCATCTTCCCACAAATGCTTTACGGTGCGGATATCCTCTGGCATTACCGCAAGCTGGTCTTCATCACTATCTTTGTTCCTGGCTTGTATCTCTCACTCATGGACATCATTGCACTTACAGATACAACCTGGTCAATATCGAAGGAACAGACCACGGGCATTCTATTCTTTAATATTTTGCCTTTAGAAGAGGTGCTGTTCTTTTTCATCACCAACGTTCTCATTGGCTTCGGTATGATACTGTTTCTTTCAAAACTTGGCACCCAGCGCTTTGATGATTGGAAATCAAACAATTACAACGGTTTTCCTGCATAACAGCCTAATTCGCATATAATGGGGCATCTTATTGAAAATATTTTATACCCGATACAAAGCAAGGAGACAATGAACGATCAAGCGAAGAAAGCACAAACCCTTCTGTCCCTTCACACGAATGGACAGCTTTTGATCCTGCCCAATGTATGGAATCCCATCGGGGCACGGATGCTCGAAGCAAAAGGTTTTCCCGCCGTCGCCACAGCCAGTGCGGCGATCGCTGAGTCATTGGGTTACGGCGATGGAGAACAGATCAAGGTGGAAACAATGCTGGAAGCAGTCGGCAGGATCGCCCGGGGCGTGAATGTCCCCGTCACAGCGGACTTTGAAGCGGGATATTCGGACACCCTCGAAGGTTTGCAGGAGAATATTTCCCATCTTCTCGATACCGGCGCAGTCGGTATCAACTTCGAAGACAGTTTCGATGATAGCTCGCGCCTGCGCCCCATCCCTGAACAAGTGGAACGGATCAAAGCCGTCCGCGAGGCAGCCGACCGGAGGGGAATCCACCTCGTCATCAACGCCAGAGCCGATAGCTTCTTCGCCGAAGGGTTCTCCTCCGATGAAGAGCGAATCGAAGATGTCATCACCCGGTCGAACGCTTACATCCAAGCCGGGGCGGATTGTACGTATCCCGTCGGGCGCGGCGACAAGGAGACATTGAAGATATTACGTCAACGGATCTCCGCACCGATCAACGTCCTCGCTTCCGCAAAGACTGCGAGCCTGAAAGAGCTGCAAGAGATCGGCATCAACCGGGTCAGCTTCGGTCCTTATATATTCAGATCCGTGCTCGCCAAGGCTGCTGCAATGTACGATGAGATTCAAAAACTAGGCGGATATGAGATTGTCACGGACGGCATCTGGTCAAGCACTGACGTTCAAAATTACCTGATACCAGGAAAAGAAGCGTAACGAAAGAGACCTTTTTGGTTAAAGGGGGTTGAAAATATACGAAATTACTCCAACCATGCGACTATTGCCATTCTCTCCCAAATGGCTACAATGATTAATAGTGCAGTTTTCACATGGCTATATGCCTGGGAGGGCATCATGATAAAACCGAACCGCGCCACCTTCGCTGTTCTTGCGCTGCTTGCTATACTGGGGATCTCCGCTACACCAGTGGGTCCAGTAAAACAAAATCCCGACCCCACTCCGCCCGACCAGCCCGTCAAGCTCATCTTCATCCATCACTCCACGGGGGAAAACTGGC
>CAZYLM010000268.1:0-3676 GCA_964648645.1 uncultured Anaerolinea sp. | reverse complement strand
ATCCCACTGTCCAACACCAAAGTCCGCGTGGTGGATGCGGATTTCAACGACGTACCAGATCGTACCGTTGGCGAGATCGCCGTCCAAAGTGACTGCATGTTGACCGAATATTTCAACCGCCCTGATGCTACCGAATCTGCTATCAAGAACGGCTGGTATCTTACCGGGGATTACGGTTACATCGCCAATGGCGAGTTGTATGTCTCTGGACGCAAGAAAGACCTCATCATTGTCGGTGGGAAGAATGTGTACCCGCAGGATTTAGAGTCACTTGCCAGTGAAGTCCCCGGCGTCCACAAAGGGCGGACTGTCGCCTTCGGTATGTACGACGAAGAAGAAGGCACCGAGGAAGTGGTCATCATCGCCGAAGCAGACACTACTGACCCGTCGGAACAAGAGGCGATCGCAGATGCCATCCGCAAGCATGTGACGAAGAGTTCTGCGATTGCCCTGCGCCACGTCAAAGTTGTCGATGAAAAGTGGATTCTAAAAACATCCAGCGGCAAAACGGCACGCTCGGCGAACAAGGAAAAGTTCTTGAAAGAAGCGGGGATGGTGTAACTTCAGGCGCATCTGCACGATGCGCCTTTTATTTCATCCGTAAAACAATCGACCCTCATCGTTAAAATTGTCACAAGCTGGGTAGATACTGGTGTTTTTTTGAAAAGTTATGTCATAATATTGTGATAACCTGGCTATTACAGAGAATGGTCGAGGATACTGGTTTTATTGAAATAGGAGACGATTTCATATGAAAATCACGCTCATTTCACCCAAGGGTCCGTTGTACCGTCATCGGGGCGGGATATTCAAGAAGAACCTTCGATATGCTCCATTGACATTGTCCACGCTCGCTGCCTACGTCCCGCCCGAACTGAACGCAACGGTTGAGATATTAGACGAGGGCATCGAAGATGTAGATATGAACCTGCAAACAGACTTGATCGGGATGACTGTTATCACCGGGTCGTCCATGCGGGCGTATGAGCTCTCGGCTCATTTCCGGGGACGTGGGATTCCGGTCGTCCTCGGTGGACCTCACATTACGCTGATGCCGGATGACGCCCAGCCTCATGCTGATGCGATTGTCACCGGTTATGCCGAAGACACATGGCCTCAACTCCTGCGAGACTTTGCTGCAGGGCAGATGAAATCTCGTTACGTGATGGCTCCCGATCTCAGTCTTGCGAACCGTCCTTTCCCGAAGCGCGAGTTGATGAAGAAGGAACATTACCTTACCACCCACGTTTTCGAAGCGACGCGTTCCTGTGTACACAGTTGCGAGTTTTGCGTTGCGCCCGCTGCGTGGGGCATTCATCCGTACTTCAAACCGGTTGAAGATGTGATCGCGGATATCAAACAGCACTGGGGGCGCAAGATCATCTTTATTGACTTGAACCTCATTTCTGATAAAGAATACGCCGCCCGTCTGTTCGAGGCGATGATTCCGCTCAAGGTGAATTGGTTCGGGTTGTCCACCACACTGCTCGGCAAGGACGATGCGCTTCTGTCCCTCGCCGCCCGCAGCGGATGTACCGGCTTGCTGATGGGGTTTGAGTCC
Organism: uncultured Anaerolinea sp.; assembly: GCA_964648645.1. Classification (GTDB taxonomy): domain Bacteria; phylum Chloroflexota; class Anaerolineae; order Anaerolineales; family Villigracilaceae; genus Villigracilis. Next base: position 2,115 of record CAZYLM010000268.1, on the reverse strand, counting down.
ATTTCCCCGGCAAACCTGCGCCAGACCAAAAAGGGGTTCAACTCTCCCGACCAATACAAGGAATTGACGCAAAAACTTCACAAGCACGGCATTACGCTGATGGCATGTTTCACTTTTGGCATGGATAACGACACCACCGATGTGTTCATGCAGACAGCTAAATTTGCCATCGATGCAGGCATTGACCTGCCGCGCTATGCCATCGTGACCCCTTTCCCCAACACGGGTTTGTATAACCGCCTCGATGCCGAAGGACGCATTCTTACTAGGAATTGGGAACTGTACGATGCCCAGCATGTTGTTTTCCAGCCGAAATTGATGACGCCTGCCGAGTTGTATGAGGGTCACGAAAAAGCCTGGAAGTACACCTACTCTGCCACGGCTATGGCGACGCGTTATCTCAAATCACGGATCCAAACCCCGGTTTGGTGGATCGCCAACATGGGCTATCGGTTTTACGCTCACCACCTGCAGGACTTTTACAACTGTGACTGGATCCTTGGTCAGCTCGAGCCGCAACGACCTACAGATAAGCAACCCGACCTGATTCAACTTGCCGGGGATTGATTCATGCAGTCCCTTTCTAAACTGGAACAGAGCGCAGGGACACAACCGAATAGCATCGAAGTCCAGCAGGCGCTTGCGGAAGCGTATGCAAGGGATGAACGTTGGGAAGAGGCGGTCAGTGTCTATCGGAAATTGACCTTGCTCTATCCTGATACGGCCGCGCTTTTTATCAATCGCATTCAGCTTGGGGCTTCTGCGTTGATGATCTCTTCATGCTTGATTCTGATTGCTGTCTTAATTCAACCTTCATTGAAAGGCGACGGGCTGGCTGAAATGCTCAGTTCAAACTCTTACGTCATGGCGCAAGCCTTGCATATCCTTGCACTGGCTTTTTACTCCACCTCCGCGATTTCAATTTATAAACTACTTTCCTATACCCGCGATCATCGTCCTGCTTTTTGGGGCATGGTCTTGAGCGTCATCGGTGTGGGTCTATCCATGCCCGCCTTGGGGATCAATGCCTTCGTCCATCCGTTGATCGGGAAGATGCTGCTTGCGGGCCAAAGCGATGCGTTGACAATATATCGATCCTTGACGGTATCACCATTAAGCATCTATCTCAACATGGGAAATTATGTTTTGATTGCGGGCATTTTGATCTTTGCCTGGGTGATCAATCGAAATCGCGGGCTATCCCTCCCGGCTGTCCTGATTTTTCTCTCAGGCTGGATCGGGATGATTTTTTCGAACTTTACCGGTTTCAGTGTTTTGGTTGTAATGGGCGGCTTTTGGTTGGGCTTAAGCCTGTGGCAGCAAGCCTCCGTTCAATTCGACCCGAACATGGATAGGACACAACGAGCATGAGACTTACTTTGATTCATCCCTGCATTGGTCGCCGCAAAGACCAACCCTACATTCGTCTCTGGCAAATGGAGCCGCTTCCGCCTGCCGCCATTGCAGGATTGACACCGCCCGATGTGGAGATCAAATTCTACGATGACCGCATGGAGCGCATCCCATACGATGAGCCGACAGATCTGGTCGGCATCAGTGTGGAAACATACACAGCGAAACGCTCTTATCAAATCGCCAGTGAGTATCGCAAGCGCGGCGTGCCTGTGGTGATGGGCGGTTTTCATGCCACGCTTTGCCCTGAGGAAGTCTCTCAATATGCTGATGCTGTTGTCGTTGGTGAAGCGGAAACTTTGTGGGAGACCGTGCTTAAGGACGCGGAACGCAAGACGCTCAAGCCATACTACCGAGCGGATGCCCGCCCCTCTCTTGCGCGGATGAAACCCCAACGCCTCATTTACAAGGGGAAGAATTATCTGCCCATCGGCTTGGTCGAAGCCGGACGCGGATGTCACTTCGTCTGTGACTTTTGTGCCGTGCAGACCGTCTTCGGTCATACTCAAACCCGCCGTCCCGCCGACGATATCTTCACTGAGCTTGAGCAGTTGCGCGAGAAGCCCCTCATCTTCTTTGTGGACGATAACATCACCTCCAACATGGCGCAGGCGAAAGAGTTCTTCAAAGAATTGAAGAAATTGAGGATCCGCTGGGTGAGTCAGGCGAGCATCAACGCCGCGCATGACGAGGAATTTTTAC
>CAZYLM010000267.1:0-3712 GCA_964648645.1 uncultured Anaerolinea sp. | reverse complement strand
ATAAAATAGTGCAGTTCGATACAAACCGTAACGAGGTGGCATCATGAATATTGCTGTATTGGGTTCGGGGCAGGTTGGTCAAACGATCGGTTCGAAGCTTGTTCAGTTGGGTCATGAAGTGATGATGGGTTCGCGGGAGGAAGCGAATCCCAAGGCGGTTGCCTGGGCAAAGGAATTGAATAAAAACGCCCTTTTTGGCACCTTCGCAAACGCAGCGGCATTCGGGGAGATCATCTTCAACTGCACGCTCGGCTCCGCGACGCTAGACGCCCTCTACATGGCGGGTGCGGCGAATCTCAAGGGGAAGATCTTGATCGACACTTCCAACCCGCTGGATTATTCAGACGATAAGCACTGGAAATTGATCGTCAGCAATACCGATTCACTGGGCGAACAGATCCAGCGCGCTTTCCCGGATACCCTTGTTGTAAAAACGCTCAACACGGTGTATTGCACCGTAATGGTCGACCCTGAAAAACTTGTCGAACGCACCGATATCTTTGTGAGCGGAAACAGCGCAGATGCCAAGGCGCGTGTGACCAAGATCCTGCAAAGCTGGTTCCACTGGAAGCACGTCATCGATCTTGGCGATATCACCACATCCCGTGCGGTCGAAATGTATTCGCTGCTTTGGCGCAGTCTGCGCCTGACGACCGGGTCGCACCGCTTTAACATCAAGGTCGTATCGACCTAGGTTTCATAACATCGAGCAAAAGGATTTTGGCGATACAATTGTCAAAATCCTTTTTTGTTGCCTGGACCCATGACATCGATACCGCTCCAAAAACTTTTTCAAGATTTTCCTTTAAGTATGCCGACCTCGATCCCCGATGCTAAGATCGAAGGGATCGCCATTGACAGCCGTGCTGTTAAACCCGGGTTTCTCTTCGTCGCCATGCGCGGGCGGGATGTTGACGGTCACAACTATATTCAAAAGGCGATCGATATGGGCGCATCTGCAGTGGTGGGGGATCGGGACCTTGGTGGATTCAGCGTCCCTTACATTCGGCTCGAGAACGCGCGCCATTCACTCACCTGGCTTGCAGCGGCGTTTCATGGTTTTCCCGCCCGTAAACTGACCATGATCGGCGTGACCGGCACAGACGGGAAAACCACCACAAGTAACCTGCTCCATAAGATCCTCCTGGCCGCGGGACTCAAAGCCGGGATGATATCGACAGTCAATGCCGTGGTCGGCGATGAGATCCTGGATACGGGATTCCACGTCACCACACCGGATGCACACGATGTTCAGGAATACCTTGCGCGGATGGTCGCGGCAGGACTGACTCATTGCATCCTGGAAACCACATCCCACGGCTGGGCACAATACCGTGTGGATGCCTGCGAGTTCGATGTTGGCGTGGTCACTAATATCACCCACGAGCATATGGACGAACATGGCGGTTATGAAAATTATCGTGCGGCGAAGGCGAGGTTATTCAACAGCCTGGAGTGGACGCGACAAAAGCCGCAGGGCAACCCCCGCTTGGGTGTGATCAATTTCGACGATAAAAAATCGTTCGGCTTTCTCGATGGATTCATCAAAACACAAAAGGTCAACTATGGGCTGGGGGAGGGTTGTGATGTGCGTGGGATGAATATCGAATATAACCCCTCTGGAATCCAGTTCACAGCGGTCGCCAAGGGTTTTCGCGTCGCCATCACAAGCGATCTCGTTGGAGCTTATAACGTATCCAATTGCCTCGCCGCATTGACTGCAGCCGTTTACGGGCTTGGAATCGACCCGGAAGTTGCCGCGAAGGGTATCGCTTCACTTGAGGGGATTCCCGGACGCATGGAGCGTATCGATTTGGGGCAAAACTTCACTGCCATTGTGGATTTTGCACACACGCCCAATGCGCTCAAAGTTTCACTTGAAGCCGGGCGGACAATGACCAGCAAGCGGGTCATTGCTGTCTTTGGCTCGGCCGGTCTGCGCGATAAAGAAAAACGCCGCATGATGGCAGAGACCGCTGCAGAACTGGCTGACCTGACCGTGTTGACCGCCGAAGACCCGCGCATCGAATCGCTGGATGGCATCCTCGAAGAGATGGCGCAAGGCGCAATTTCGAAGGGAGGGGTGGAGGGCAAGACTTTCTGGCGCGTGCCGGACCGCGGTGAAGCCATCAAGTTCGCGCTGAGGTTGGCTCGGCCCGGCGATATTGTCCTTTCCTGTGGCAAGGGGCATGAACAGTCGATGTGCTTTGGGAAAACTGAATTTCTCTGGGATGATCGTACTGCAATGCGCGCCGCACTTGCGGATTTCCTTGGGGTGGACGGACCGAAAATGCCCTACCTGCCATCGCAGGATAAGCCGGAAGAGGAATGGCTGAAGGGATAGAAAACATTCCTGATGTTCACGGGTACGGGTTATTACATCGATAGGTGAATATGGATATCAAGCGCATCACATTGACTGGCAAGCATGTCCGACTGGAGGCGTTGGGCGAACAGCATATCTCAGGTTTGGCAGAGATCGGCAAAGGGCACGACTTTTGGAAATATATGCTTTACGGTGATATGACAACCGATGCAGACTTCCGCCGGTTTGTAGAAGATCTGCTTGCCCGTGAACAAAAAGGGACCGACCTGCCCTTTGCCGTCATCCATCTTGCCTCGGGGCGTGTTGCCGGGTCAACCCGATATCTCAACATTGACCGTCCCAACCGAGGATTGGAAGTCGGCGGCACCTGGTATGGACCGGAATTCCAAAGGACCCCTGCAAATACCGAATGCAAATATTTATTGCTGACCCACGCCTTCGAGACGTTGAAAGTCATCCGCGTGCAGATCAAAACGGATTTGCTCAACGTCCGTTCGCAGAAAGCCATCGAACGCATAGGCGCGATAAAAGAGGGCGTATTGCGGAATCATATGATCCTGCAGGATGGGAGAATCCGCGATTCGGTTTTCTATTCCATTTTGGATAAAGAGTGGGCGGGGGTGAAGAGGAAGTTGGAAGCGATGCTGGCGAAATACAAGAACGATTAGTTTTTCATTTCACTGATAAGTATTCCTCGATCATTCTCAGGCTCGCATCCCAGTCTTTGTATGGGTCCAGGATTCTGAGCTTTGGGCTATGCCAGTCGTCAAACAGCCTGTTCGAGAGCGCCCGCCACTCCTCGAAGAACTTCACGCAGCCTTCGAAATCGTTCAACTCGCGCTTTTTAAACCAGGGATAAGATAACAACTCCTCCAGGGTGGAGTCCATCCATGTTTTACCGCGTATGGGATAAAGTCGCTCTAACGCGTTTTTAGTGTCGCTCTGATCTAGGTAGATCAACACGGGTGACAGGGGGGCGACGACCTCTTCTTCCTTGTGCGCGAACTCGACGATTTTGGCAGTATCGATTTCACTCATCAACATGTAGAGGCAGGTATTCTGCCAGAGGCGGCTCTCTATGACCGTTGTTACGGATGACTGCGCAGCTTCGGTAGTAAATGTTTTCCAAAGGGGAAGGACCTTTTCCGGCAGACCTTTGATCTCAAAATCAAGGCAGGGGATGGGGTGCGGCATATCTTCTTCCCGGTAACAATTTGCTTCAACCCCATATGCTCCAAGCCTCTCATGTAACCAACCAGTTGTGGTGGATTTCCCTGCACCCGGCAAACCTTCGATCAGGATCAGTTTTGTATTACGCATGAGCAGGCTCGAGCAAGTCCCATTTGTTGCCATACAAATCTTTGAACACAGCTACGGTCCCGTAAA
>CAZYLM010000266.1:0-3751 GCA_964648645.1 uncultured Anaerolinea sp. | reverse complement strand
CCTGGACGGAATTGAAATCGTTGGTAATGGCTTTGCCAGCCATACTCACGATCAGATCGTCTCGCTGGAGTCCGGAACGCTGCGCACCCATCCCGTCCACGAGCCCATCGAGCCGCAATCCTTCGCGGACAGGGATGCCGAGCGCAGTTGCCTGTTCATCTGAAAAATCTCCGGGGACGATCCCCAGCATCGGACGTTCTGCGATGCGCAGGTCGATCCCTGTTTCAAGGACCGACTTCAAATTTCGTAGGCTGTCCTGCCAGTTATCGCGGAAGCTTTCCGGCTTGCCCTTCCACGCGTCCCCCTCGGGCACTTCATGATCCATACGAACAGTCACGCCGCCGGCTTTTTCTGTAAAAGTGACAGTTACTTCGGTGGGGGCGGGGTCGATGTTTGAGTACCAGCGGAATTTGACGTGCTTATTTTCCTCTACTTCAAGATAATGCCCGCTGGAATAAAAATCTCCAGCCCACCACAGGTATATCCGTCCATGGGGGTGTGGGGCAACGGTGGCAACGTCACACAACCATTCGCGGAGGGAGGTCGCATTCGTGAAGGCGCGATACGCGAACTTCAACGAAGCTTGTACAAAGGTCTCGGCAGTAACAGTGGTCATTGGGTCTCCTCAGTTTATTTTTCTTCTTATAAAACCTTGCCAGCCTTCCCACAACCTACCCGGGGATGGATTTAATAGACTCCTTACTGCCACAGCGATCACTAAGGAAATGGGGTCGGATAGCCTTTCCGCAAAAACCTCGGTATACACTGGTTAATGAAAAACGCTGCGTGGGTGCGCAGCGCTTCGAAAATTTACGGACTTGCCGGGGGAGGCATTTGGTTTTCACCTTCGAGGATCGGCATATCTGCCATATATTCGGCGTGTTCGTATGCTGTGATCGCCCCGCCTTCCCCCGCGATCGGATCGACCCTTTCGTTCCCATCAATATCTATGCCTTTGTGGATCTGTTCAGCGAGGGAAACCGCCTTGCGGACATCCGCCTCGGAGATCTGGCCCGGCGCGGATTCGAGAATCCGTATTGCGAGGTCCCGAAGTTCAGCCGCCCATTCCTCCACGTTCTTCCCGCTGACAGCGACATGCTCGCTGTGCAGGATGACATTTTCAGAAGCATCGCCCGAGCTTGCGGCTAGTTCTGCATGGGTGATCGTCCCTTCGATGTAACCACTTTGTCCGCTGTTCAACAGAAGCCCAAAACCATCACCGGGGTTTTCGACCTTGCCGTTCTTATCCCAATCTTTGAAATCGCCGCTTTTACTTCCGACAATGAGGTTGATAATCGCTTCTGCGCTGGCACGGACAGCTTTTTCGTTGCCAGCATCTTCGCCGGATGCCATTGACGCGCCCGCTTCATCGATGAGCTCGCTGGTCTGCAACAAACCAATGGTCATGGCGGTTTGATTTGGGTTTCCGTTGTAGCTCCCCAAAATATGGCGGATGTGAGCCAGTGCTCCGGGTGGGATGGCGGATGAGTACGAAACCGTGTCGGAAGGGTTGGGGCTGGGGTCAGGATTGGTTTCGAGGGTGATCTCCATACGGTTGAACAAATCCAGCAGGTTACGACCCTCGGGGTCGAGATAAGTCAGAGCGTAAAGGCCGGATTCGCTTTTTTGTAAAATGCCCAGGCTGATGCGCGTTTCGTTGTTATCGTCGATCAGCCAGGCTTCATACTGAGAGCCTTCCGCCGGGTCTTGAAACGGTCCGGAAACTGTAACCTGGTCCAAATCCCCCTGAAAGCGCAAAACACTGGAGGTATCTACTGGCACGATGGGGATATTCCCTCCCGGCTCCTGTGTGGATGCGGTATGCGTCTCATGCGGGGTGGATTCCACAACTTCAGTTGACTTGCCGCGGAAGGCAAAGATGGAAATGCCCAACGCACTGGCTAGAAATATTCCAAAACAAATGCAGGCAAATAACCCGGCGCCGATCCACAGGAGATTGTTCCGGCGTGGGGCAACTTTCTGGGTTTGAGAAACAGGCGGCGTCGGGGTCTTGAAGCGCAGCGAGTGAATGGTCTCGGCTTCGGCGTGCATGCCGATCGCTTTGTAGAAATCCGCCAACAGCTCACGGGCAGATTGATATCGATTCTCGGGGAATTTTTCCAACCCTTTGGTGACGACGGACTGGATCTCGGGTGTGATATTTTCGATGGGCGGCGGCGGTTCGGAGATCAGTTTGAGGATCACACCGAGGGTCGAATCGCCATCGAAAGGCGGACGCCCCGCGAGCATTTCATAGAGCACCACAGTGAGCGAGTAAATATCTGTGCGGTAGCCGACGGATGAGTTTCCCTGCGCCTGTTCGGGGGACATGTAGGCAGGTGTCCCGCTTACCACGCCCGATGCGGTTTGGTTTACAGAGTTTGCGATACGTACCAGCCCAAAATCGGTGATGACGCAATGGGTATCAGCTGGCAGGGGTTTATCGGGAGAATATTCTGCGCTGTTATTGACAAGTATGATGTTGCCGGGCTTGATGTCTCGATGGATGATCCCCTGGGCGTGGGCGTAGTCGATCGCTTCGGCGAGCGATTTGAGCAGTTGTGCAACCTGTTTGAGGGTCAGTCTGCCGCCGGATTTATGCAGGTCTTTCAGGTAGGTCGCCAGGGAAGGTCCGTTGATGTATTCCATGACGATATAAGGATGACCCTCATATGTATCGAAATCATAGACCTGGACGATGTTGGGATGCCGCAAGCCTGCGACTGCCTTTGCCTCCCTTTGGAATCTGGTGAGCAATTCCGGCTCAGACTCAACGTGGCTGTGCATGAACTTGAGCGCCACGTGCCGGTCCAGGGTCAGATGGGTGCCGAGGTAAACCTCCGCCATACCACCGCGGGCGACGTAGGATTCGATCCGGACTTTTCCGATGGTCTTGCCTGTCCAATCTGCCATATACAGATTATACAGCGGAAAGTGGATAGCCTGGGTCTGAATACGAGGTTGAAATACAAAAATTATTTTATATGTGAGGAAATGAGAAGCGGATAGAATTTCATCAAAGGAGCAGCTGTCATGCCAATGTCGGATTATTTCAAAGCACTTCGTGCCAAGGTGGGGAATCATTTGTTGGTATCTCCCTCGGTGACCGGAATCATTCTGGATGACGAGGATCGCATTTTGCTTGTGCGCCATAGCGAGGGGAATGTTTGGGTGGCACCAGGCGGCAGTATCGAACCAAATGAAATTCCCGCAGATGCACTCATACGGGAAGTGTGGGAGGAATCGGGTCTGCTCGTTGAGCCTGTGAAGATTCTCGGCGTTTTTGGCGGAGAGGACTTCGAGGTCACATATAAGAATGGGGATCGAGTCTCATACGTCATGACCGTCTTCGCTTGCAGGGTGACCGGCGGCGCGTTGAAGGCGGATGGGGTCGAGACATTGCAAGCCGGGTATTTTTCCCGGGCGGAGATCGTAACCATACAAACGCCTGCATGGATATTAAACGTTCTGCCGTATGTTTATGATGACACGGGCCGGGCATACTTTCGCCCGGGTACCTGGTCGCCAGGTAGTACTCAAAGCGGATAAGCATTATTCCGCGCTTATGTATAATCCGCGGGCAATTAATTTCAAATCTTATCGGAGAGAATGCAAATGCAAAACTTGGCAGGTAATTTCTTTGGGACGGTCCGAAACCGGATCGCGGGCGTGGTTGGAGCGGTCATTTCTGCCATCCTTCTGGCAGGATGCGGCGCTTTGATGACCTTTGTCCTCGCCCCGGGGCAGGCGG
>CAZYLM010000265.1:0-3760 GCA_964648645.1 uncultured Anaerolinea sp. | reverse complement strand
CGGTGATGCCGGTGTCGCATGTCAGTAATAGTTTTGCGCCGTTCTCGATGATCGGTTTGAGGGACTCAATGTGAACACCGTGACTTTCTTTTCCGCGCACAGGCACGTAGTAAGCGACATCTGCATTTAATGCTTGCAAGGTCTGCACGAGCAGAGCGGTGGATGTTTGCCCATCTACATCAAAATCACCCCAGACGCAAATTTTATCTCTGTTGCGGATAGCCAGACGAATGATTTCAGCAGCTTTTTCGATATTGGGGAATTGAGTGGTTGGATTTTTCTCAGGATGGAGAAACGCTTCAGCTGCGACGGGGGAGCTGATTCCACGTCGGAAGAGAGTCTGCGCGATGAGGGGTGGCAGGTTCAAGTCCGCAAAAGAGGCGGGGATATCGATCGGTTGAGGGTCGAGCCAGCGAGTCATCTCATCAAGTATCAGGCGTCAATCGTGTGGTGTCAAGCTGTTGCAGTGTAGAATAAATGCGAGAGAGAGGTCGAAATGAAAAAGTTCTTGCCCTTGCTGATATTGGCTGCTTGCCTTTCGTCCTGTAATCTACCCGGGACTTTGACAGAAAACGGGAGTGTGATAGTAACATCGACAGAAAACGCTCTTCAACCTCAACCGAACATAAAACCACCCAATCTCGATGCGCTTCCCTTGATATGGTTTGCACCGCTACCGCCGTTGCCTGTTGTCCAGGGACGTCCGTTCACCGGGTCGGATGATTTTATGCAATTATTCGAAACGAACGCCCCCTGGCAAACGGTTGCCGGTAAAGTGCATGTATTGAAACTGTATGGCGAATGGGTGGGATATGCTTCAGAAACTCAATTGAAGCAGGTCGTTCAAAACGCCCAATCTCGCGGATTTGCCCTGGCAATGGAGTTTGGCCCGCTCGATGCTGGGGATTGCGGCGAAGGTATTGAAGGCTTTTCCGGGGTGGGGTATGCCGTCAGTGCGGCGAAGCGCATCAAGTCTGTGGGCGGGACGTTACATTTCCTTGCAATGGATGAACCGTATTTTTATGGCCACTTTTACGACGGACCGAATGCCTGTCATTGGAGCGCTGAGAAGATCGCAGCGGAGATAGATCGTTTCGTAAGGGCGACGAAGGCGGTCTTTCCGGATATTTTGATTGGCGACACCGAAGCGCTTGCCGGGAACGCAACTGCAGACGATTTCAATACCTGGATCGAGACCTTCCGCGCTGTCAACGGGTACGACCTTGCCTTCCTGCACATGGATGTGGATTGGGCGCGCCCCACATGGGCGGAGGATGTAATTTCAATAGAAGAGCATGCCAGCGCTTTCAATGTGCCTGTGGGAATTATCTACGGAGGGAATGCATTTGACCCCACTGATGAGGAATGGCTTTCTGCGGCAGGGGAGAGGGTGAAAAAACTGGAGATCGAGAAAGGCGGCAAACCCGATCATATACTTTTCCAATCCTGGAATGACAAGCCGGATCACACTCTGCCCGAATCGCAGGATTTCACGTTCACGAATTTCATCGACGATTATTTCGAGGATAAATCCGCTTTGGGGTATCGCCGCGAGGGTGAAGGCGCGAACCTCGCTCTGGGGAAAGAAATCCGCGTTTCGAATGTGGCTGAGGGTCTGGTCGGCGCCTTTGCAGTGGATGGAGATTTGGGAACCTTGTGGAATTCGGGAGGCGATCCGGTTCAGTGGGTCGAAATCGACCTGGGCGGGGAGTACAACATCTTGAGTGTCGAGTTGACTCCCAGTCAATACCCTGCAGGTGAAACGCTTCATCGCCTAATGGTCGCCGGGGCGGACCGTCAATTTTCGGAGGCATTCGTATTTTCGGGCTTCACTTCCGACGGCGAGGCCTTGGTCTATGCACCGGCAAGTCCGATTCCCTCGGTTCAATACGTCCGCGTCGAGACGACAACCAGCCCATCCTGGGTCGCATGGAGGGAGATCGAAGTGATCGACGCTGGGAATTGAGTTGCACTTCTGCGTTGTTGCTTATAATATAGCCATGGAATCAGGATACTCAGGCACCCCGCTTTATAAGAAACTTGGTTTTACCAAACCTCCACTGCGTGTGTTGACGATCAATGTGCCGCGCGCATACAAGGGCTGGCTCGGGGAGCTGCCCAAGGGAGTGGCGCTGGCATCGAATGTTGCCCCACCCGTACAGGCGGCTCATGTCTTTGCCACGGAGAGCGGTTTTTTGAATGCCGTCCTTGCCACACTTCGTACCGAACTCGCGCAGAACGGCTTTGTTTGGGTTTCCTGGCCTAAAAAGACGGCAAAGCTTCCCACTGATATTACCGAGGATGTGATCCGCGCGGTCGCCCTGCCCATGGGTTTCGTCGATGTAAAGGTTTGCGCGGTTACCGAGGTTTGGTCGGGGTTGAAGTTGGTGATACGCAAATCGGAGCGGGCTTAATTTGAATCGTTACGCGTCTATTATCTTCCCGAAAATATCTTTCTCCTTTTTGAAGACCTGGCGACAAGGGTAATTGCGCCAAGCAATGCCAGGAGAACCCCGCAGGGAATCAGGATAAAAAAGGGAATCCCAGCGAAGTCGTAAATATATCGATAATGAACGATGTGATAGGTTTCATCGGAGCTTGCGAAGCTGAAGACATAGTCATCTTGAATGGTCTCGGGCTGGTAGATTTGTTCCACGATCTTGGTTAGAAATAGTTTCTTCGTAACAAAGGGAGAAAGGGGCGAATCTTCACCAAGCGAGCCGGGCTCGACCCAGTCCGCATACTGTACATCTTCGTAGCCGTATGACATAGGTTTTTCCACGCGGTGGTCTGCCAAAATGTACATAAACACAGTGAGCGTGTCGCGTGCCAGAGCGGAGAGACGCATCGGGTACACGATCTTGTCGTAATCAAAGGTGATCCAGAGTGGGTCAAGTTTGCCGGTTAAACTATCACTATCTGCGTCGGGAGATAGGCGGACTGCCACGTAGTACCAATTCTGTTCGACGTAAGGGATCAGCGCTTCAGTCACCTCTGGAGCCAGATTGTAGCCATTCTCTGCCAGCCAATTCCCCAAGGCGTTAGCATCAGTAGCGGCGAGGGTTGAAACATCGAAAGGTCCAAGAGTTTGACGTTCGAGCAGGGTTACAGCGGATCCAGGAGCCGCACCTTCCGCTCCACCCAGGAATGGGAAAAATGCGATCTGTGTCTTGATGATTGGTTTTGTCAATTCCTGCAACGTATCGAAAACCTCGCCGTTTGCAAGCTGCACCTCAGCCTTTGTCGGTACGGGAAAGATGACAGCCGCCTCGCTTGAACTCCCCAGTACGCCCAGCGTCATGACAATATCCTCGGTTTTTCCATCCCAACGGATCAGGACATGTTCTTCGCTGACGCTTGCTTCACCTTCCAATGGGATGTAGATTCCACAGCCGCAGGCTTCCGCGGGAGTTACGGCAAATGACATGGATAGTGCGAGCATGAAAGCCAAAAGACATCGTATTATGCTCGATCGGATGTAAGACAAGATGTTCATTCTTCGATCCGGTTTAATTATTATCCAAAATTTCATCGATGACCTGATCTAAATCCAAATTTCCTCTGTTGCCAATGGGAAAGTTCTTCCCATATGCATTCATTACCTCATCCAAGCTCTGAATCGTCTCCGGGTCAGTCTTGGGATGCTGGCGGATCATTCCCCACATTTCAATTGCCTTATCCAGCTCGCCGCGCCGCGTATGGATTCCTCCCACCCAGACCAACGCATCCAACGCGATAAAGTCCGCCTTGATATCTTGCG
>CAZYLM010000264.1:0-3764 GCA_964648645.1 uncultured Anaerolinea sp. | reverse complement strand
GCGCGGTTCGATCACCAGCTTGATGGCTGTACGAACCTTGTCTTCGATCTCCACATCCACGAACTCGGGGGCGCAAACTACATCGATCCCGTCGTTCTTGAGATAACTTGAGGCAAGCACCAGCGCTTTGACCGCCTGATTGACGGCACCTGCTCCGATGGCTTGCACTTCTGCCCGTTTGTGTTCACGAATGACCCCCGCGATCGCCCCGGCGACAGCAGAGGTACGGGAGTTGGCTGAAACTTTGATCATATCCATGGCAACCTCCCAGGTTGGCAAAGTGGGGACAATTAGATGCTGTGGATTTTACAGGAATACCATCCTAGATTCAACCGGTATATAAGTATGATAATGGATTCGTAATATTAGTAGGGGGTGTGGATAGTGGGGATAAAGCGAATCAAGCCCCATATATGGAGGAAGTACATGCGCTTCACCCCAGACTTTTGGTCAACCGGACAATCATGATATGTCTGCCGCTGTGGATTATTTTCTGATAACTTATCCACTGCATCAACAGACGATAAACAAGTTATTGTCTGTTTTCCATATCTTGGAAATATGAAAAAATACCCCCCATATTTGGCGGTCATGGCTTAAGAGGTTGTCAGACTACTTTCCGGTTTGGATAGGGGGTTGTCCACAGTGGGGGTGACTTTTCCACAGATTACAGGCACTTATCCACAGATTTTGGGATGAATCTCTTGTTGTTGTCTAAACAAATATGCCAAAATATGGGGTCTTGAGCAGATTTTTCGGATACGAAATAGCTTGAATTGTGAAAAATGACGCATTTTTGTGCAGAAAGTTATCCACACTTGTGCCCCAAAGAAAGGGATTTCCTATTCACACATGGAATCAGCATTCCCTAAAACCCCAAATTCCAAAGAGTTGGCATCCAAAACTACTTCTTCAGGCATCCTACATTGCCTTTTCTCTTTGGAATTGCGTCTCGTAAAGTTGGGCATACAGACCATTTTGAGCCATTAATGTCTCATGGGTACCTCGTTCCACGATCTGTCCACGGTCCATGACCAGGATCTGGTCAGCAGCCAAAATGGTGGAAAGCCGATGGGCAATCACAATGGAGGTGCGCCCCGCCATGACGCGCTTTAATGCGTCCTGGATCAACGCTTCGGATTCGCTGTCCAACGAGCTGGTCGCTTCATCCAAAACGAGAATGCGCGGATTCTTCAGAATCACACGCGCCAAGGCAATGCGCTGTTTTTCTCCGCCACTGAGCCTGTACCCTCGCTCGCCGACGGTGGTGTCATAGTCTTCGGGCAGGTCCATGATGAAGTTGTGTATATTGGCGGCTTTGGCAGCGGATTCGATCTCTTCCTGAGTTGCATCCGGTTTAGCATAGGTCAAATTGGTACGGATCGTGTCGTGGAAAAGGTAAGTCTCTTGTGTCACCATGCCGATCGATTGAGATAAAGACTCAAGGGCGACATCTTTAAGATTATGACCGTCAATGCGGATCATGCCGTCACTGGGATCATATAGGCGTGGAATGAGATAGGTCACTGTGGTTTTGCCAGCACCGGATGGACCGACGAGGGCAATTAAATTTCCAGGTTGGGCAGTGAAAGAGATTCCGGTCAGGGCGATATCTCTGGCTTGAGAAGTTGAGTCAGGTTCGGTTAAGTCGGAGGCGGTTCCATTCCGACGACGGATGCTGGACGATGGTCCATTATCTGTCGTCCCTGAGAGAACCGCTTTGACATTATCCATGCTGCCATAACGCTTGACATCTTTGAGAAGAATCGACTCATCCACTTTGTAATTGAAGGTCACGTTATCGAATTGCAACTCGCCTCGCACATCGTTGAGTTCGACGGCGGCCTCCTTTTCGACGATGTCTTGGGGCAGGTCGATGATCTCGAAGACACGTTCAAAGCTAACCATCGACGTGGAGAAATCCACTGGCGCACTGGCAAGACCTTGCAGTGTTCCGTAGAGTTGACCAAGATATGAGCCAAACGCGACGATGGTACCCACAGTAAATACATCAGTGATGACGTAGTAGCCACCGAGACCATATACAAGCGCTGTACCCACGGCTGTGACCAACCCGAAAATGACAAAGAACGACGAGCCGATGACGGCGCGACGAATACCAATATCTCTGACGTTTGCGGCGCGTTCGCGGAAGCGTTTCTCTTCTTCACGTGTGCGTCCGAAGAGTTTTACGAGCAACGCGCCGCCAATATTGAGAGTCTCGTTCATGTGGGCGTTCATTTGCGCGTTCGTGTCCATGGCTTGACGGGCGATATCACGCAGGACGGTTCCGAGTCGCTGGGCAGTGATGATGAACAGAGGCAGAATGAGAATGCTAACAAGGGTTAATCTCCATTCGAGGGAGATCATCACTGCCAACAGAGCAATCGCTTCAATGAGATTTGTGACAATGTTGACGATGGTGTTGCTGATGGCGTTCTGCGCCCCGACCACATCGCTGTTGAGGCGGGACATCAGTTCGCCTGTTTTGGTATTGGTAAAGAATCGCAACGACATGCGCTGCAAACGTGAGAAAAGCAGGGAGCGCAGGTCGAAGATCACACCTTCGCCCACCGAGGAGTTAAGCCGTCGTTGCAAGACGTTGACTCCGCCGCTCAATACCGGGATGAAAAGCAACGCCAGCCCCAGCCAGATGAGGCTCTGGGTATCTTTGGCAGGCAGCACCACGTCGATCATGTTCCGAAAGATGAGCGGTGTCAGCAGGGACAAACCCGTGCTGAGCAAGATCGTCACCAACATGCCTGCGATGTGCCACCAGTAAGGTTTGGCATATTTGAGGACGCGTAATAAAAGTTCGCGGGTGACTTTTGGTTTTTCGTCACCCTGGCGCATGGCCATCCACCAGCCGTATCCGTACATAAAAGTAGTCTCCAGGTTTCTTGGTCAGTTCGTCTCTTGGTCTTTGACCATCTGACGATGTCACTATAAGACCAAGTGACTAATCCGGCAACTGGATAAAGGGGGAGGTTAATGAAAGTCTGATAGATTTACGCTTAATGATCGACGGCTTAATCAATTAATGGGGTAATAATTAATATGTTTCAATCAGGAGCGAATTTTATGGCAACCAATATAATTTTGATTCCCATGGCATTTGTCTGTGGTATTGTAGGTGCACTCTGATAGATATTGTATCTCACAGATTTGTGTTGCGTGAAAAAGAATGACCGTCTGATATATTGGAGAGGTATAATTACTTTTGAAAAATTCCCCGCCCGACCTAGATGAATGTTTATCCATTCCGTTACTTTAACGAGCGTAGTGGTCAATACCTGACTGCGTTGCTTGTCTGTCAGGTAATATTCTTGTTTCTAAATTGTTTAGACGGTGGATATAGATAACTGAAATAATAAGTTTATTCAGCGTAACAAAAATAGCCTTACAATGAAAGGATGACCTGGAAACCATCGTACCTGACACGAGGACAAATGGAAGAAAGACGGGTGGAAGGCGGGCGACTGCTGAAAGCCGGTAAATTAAGCCAAGCCGAGATTGCCCGCCAATTGGGTGTCAGCCGTGCGACAGTAAGCGATTGGGCAAAGGTAGTTGAAAGCAAAGGCATAAAGGGTCTCAAAGGCAAGAAGGCAAAAGGCGTTGAGGCAAAACTGAGCCAAGAGCAGAAACAGCATCTCAAGAAGATTCTGGATCAAGGAGCTCTAAAGCATGGGTTTCCAACGGATCGCTGGACCCTCGAGCGGATCAGGCAAATAATTCAAGAGAAATTCAACGTGAGCTATCATCCA
>CAZYLM010000263.1:0-3769 GCA_964648645.1 uncultured Anaerolinea sp. | reverse complement strand
TATACACCACAAAGGGGATCGTCAGCATCATCAGGTGGTTCTCAGGCAGGTTTGGTGCCGAGAAGGTATAAAGCGAATATGCGACGATAGTGGTGCCGGAAACGATCATGATGTATTGGTCGAGGAGCGGAAGGGTGTATCCGTCAAGCACCTTGCGATGGGAGCCCGCGCCATGCGCAAGCAGGGCAAGTTCGGCGCGTCGTTTGCCGAAACCGAGGAAGAGCGAGAGCAGAAACATCACGATGTATAGCCAGGGAGAGAATCTCTCGACGTGGATCAGGGTGACACCTGCGCCAACCCGCAGAACGAAACCAACTGCGATGATGAGTACATCCAGAATGGGGATGTGTTTGAGCGATTTGGAATAGGCAAGGTTAAGCAGGAAATAAGTCGCAATGACTATGCAGAAGGATGGGGCGAGCCAATACGAGAGACCGAGCGCAGCCGCTACAAAGATGACTCCCGCCGTCCATGCCGTACCAATGGATAGTTTGCCGGATGCAATGGGGCGATTCTTTTTCTCGGGGTGCTGACGGTCGGCTTCCACATCGGCCAGGTCGTTAATGATGTACACACAGGAAGAGATCAGGCAGAAGAGGGCAAAGCCTGCCAGGGTGCGCAGAAATGGCTCGCCGATGAATAATTGCTTGTCGAATACCAGCGCAGCAAAGATGAATACATTCTTGGACCATTGCCGCGGGCGCATGGTTTTGAGTAGGGCAGTTAACATGGGAGGTATTTTACCTGTATTTTTAAGGCGACCAGAAATTTCCACTCATCACCATCATACAAAGCAGGTTGATCGAGTCTTCGTAGTAATCTATATGATTTGCATATACCGAATCATAGACTTTATTCAGCCATTCCTGTTGAGCGGGATCGGTCATGGCTGCCACCCCCATTGGGGCAACGAAAAAGGTCGTAAAGTATTCGCTGTCTGGCAGCGGCTCGCCGCTCAGTTCATAACCTGAACGGATTTTCAGCGGGTCGCCTTCAGCACTGGCTTCGATCCAATGGGAGATGTTCTGCACTATGAGACGAGAGAGGTTATCGTCATAAAGCAAGGCATCCGTGCCCACACGCCAGGGAACGCGCCCGGCATTGTAATTGTAAGCTCCGTCGGTAACATTCTCTAAAAAATTTGTGGGGGCAGGCGCACCCTTAACGATGAAGTCGGGCATCAAACCGGATTTAGGGCTGTACTTCTCCTGAATAGCTGTCATTAGGGTCTGGCTCTGAAAAACGACATCGTTCCAGACGGGGTCATTCGTAGCTTTGCCGAAAGCGCGGAAGTTGACCAGCATAAAGTCTGAAGAACGCGGCGTAAATTGATTGTATTGCGGCTCGCCTACATTTACCCAATCACCGAGTTTGGGCAAATGGCTTTCGGGTCCGATTTCAGATTCGAGAATCCCGGCGATCATTGTGGCTGCTTCCGCTTTGTAATTTACGCTTCCGTCACTGCCCCATTGGGCATCGGCAAGCAATAAACCAAAGGCAACATCGGCGTCGCCATCGAAAGCGCTGTCATTGTCTTCCTCCTGCGGGATGTTCCAATCCATCAGACGCGGATCGATCTCGCTGCGATGCGCAGCCACAAATGCCCACATGCCATCGAATAATTTTTTTGCATCCGGGTCGTGCCCTGCCATGATGGGCACGATTATCATTCCATAGCCTTGACCTTCTGAAACAGTGGTCGAGCGGGTAGGTTCATCTTTCCCAAGCACCACACGATACATCGTAACCCCGTCCGCGTTCAGACCTGCCTCAGCTACATAATTCGCCTTCCAAAAATCATAAAAGGTACGCACGTCTCCATCGAGTTGTTCACGCGTGCGATGATTCGGAAGAATGCTGTTCGGTGCATACTCCACATGCTGTGGAAATGGACGCAAAACCGGTCCGGATTCCGATTCAGAGGATTTGGGAGGAGAAATTGTCTGTGTAGGGAATGGTGTTTCTAAGAAAGGCAGGGAGGCGCATGCAAAGGTCGATAAGGCAAAAACAATAAAGAGGTTTTTCATATGGACTCCGTTTTCCTATTTATATCATCACCGGCTTATCGTATCGCAAGTTGACGACCTGAGCCCATGGACTTCATTAGCGCAGGTAAAATAGAGGCATGCCTAAAGTACGATTGGATGTTTTGCTGGTCGAGAAGGGTTTGGCGGATTCACGCGCCAAAGCTCAAGCCCTCATTATGGCGGGACAGGTGCGAATCGCGGGTCAGGTCGCGCTCAAGCCTGCTGTGGCAATTCAGCCCGATTCTGAGCTGACGGTGGATTTCGGTCCACGTTTCGTCTCGCGTGGCGGTGAAAAGCTCGAAGGCGCATTGGATGCGTTCAAACTCGATGTGGCTGGTTTTGTGTGCGCCGATGTGGGCTCGTCCACGGGCGGGTTCACAGATTGCCTTCTGCAGCGTGGCGCGGTGAAGGTCTATGCCATCGATGTTGGCAAGGGTATATTGCACTGGAAACTGCGTAACGACCCCCGGGTGGTGGTGAGGGAGGAGACGAATGCGCGGTTCGTCGAGTCACTGCCGGAGGATGTCGATCTTGTAACGGTGGATGCGTCGTTCATTTCTTTGAAAACCTTATTGCCCGTTATACATAGGTGGTTCTTCCCTCATTCCCCTCTTGTTGATGGCGGGAAGAAGAATAAGGAAAGAAGTATTGTCGCTCTCATCAAGCCTCAATTCGAGGCTGGGAAGAGAGAAGTCTCGCGTGGCGATGGGGTCATCCGCGACCCGGAGATCCATCGGAAGGTATTGATCGACGTGCTAACTTTTGCGAAGGCTGAAGGGTTTGGGCTGCTTGGGCTTGTGAAGTCACCCCTGTTGGGACCGAAGGGGAATTCCGAATTTCTAGCCTGGTTGGGCTTGGAGCCGAATGATCCTGATGTGGAAGAATTGGTTAAGCGGATGATAGAACAGGAGGTTGCCTCAGACGGAATGACGCCGTCTTCGCAACGATAACAATGAACTGTCCCAAATGCAATTCTGAGCTCATCAAAAAATATTACAAAGGCATGTTCGAGGTGGATTCATGCCCGAATTGTCGCGGCATGTGGCTGGACTTTCAGGAGTTGGACAAACTCGAAGACGTTGTCTTCGATAATGATGGCCGCAAAGGCTCGCTTATCCACTTCCAGGCGCCGACGGAATTTCCCTGCCCGCATTGTGGGGCGAAGTTGGATGAATTTCAATATCGCTTATATGACCTGAAACTGGATACTTGCACTCAGAACGGTCACGGCTTCTGGCTGGATGCCGGGGAGGATGAGCGCGTCATGGAAATCATGGGGAGGCGGGCGGGGGATACATTGAGAAAGATCAAGGCAGAAGGGGAATGGAAACAAGCCTTGAAAAATATGCACAATTTTCTGGCAAAAAAGAAGTAGGTCGCGCTCAGCGCGACCTACTTTATTAGCATATACAAGCCTTGCTTTAGCTCTCGTTCCTTCGCAGGAAGAATTTTGTGATCTCTTCAGCAAGGGCGGGCGTCAGGGAAAGTCCAACTACGATTCCCCATTCACGCAGGCTGAGGAAATGGGTGTTGAAAATGGGTTGGAGGAAGGGCACAGCGCAAACGAGGAGTAGCAGGGCGATGGACAGCCCAACAGCGTACTGCATGTATCTGTTAGAGAAGATGCCGATCCTGAAGATCGATGCCCGTTCCGAGCGGACGGTGTACGCACGGAACAATTCGCAAAGCGAGAGTGTAACGAACGCCATCGTCTCGGCGGTTTGTACGTCCACGCCGCGCCA
>CAZYLM010000262.1:0-3779 GCA_964648645.1 uncultured Anaerolinea sp. | reverse complement strand
GGATCCGACGAATTTGGTTTATCCGGTTCAGGCGGAATGACAGGCTGGGGAGGGGGGGCGCTTGGGTCGACTTCACCGATCAAAGTATCGTTGGTATAAACCCAAAAATGGTTCCCCCGCCCTACGATAGTCAGGCGATTGGTTGTTTCGTTTTCCCATCTAAAGCTTTTGTCTTTGTAACGCGCGTAAATATCCCGTCCGGTGACTACTTCGCCGTCTGACATGGTGGAAAAAAGGAAATGTCCGCTGGCAACACGGGTGATTATCGCCACATATTGGTCCAATGCATCTTTGTTACCATCAGATCTCATGACGAATCCGCAGCCTGAAGTACTGCCAACAGTGTTCCAGGTAATATCTGCGGAAATGACAAAGTCTTGCGCCAACGTTCCAATATAATAATTTATGTATTCAAAGTGGTGGTAACCTGACGCATCCAAAGACACAGGCGGATGTATCCAGCCGATCTTCCCCTCTGACGGATCGACGCCGTACGTTGGCAGGTTGGCAAGGATTGGGGCAAAAGCCACAGACGTTGCTGTTAACGCATCCGAACCCGGATCTACAACTACTGGCGGAACCTGTGCATTCTGGCTTGCCGATGCAGTGCCGGTCGCGCGGACCTGTGCGCTTATGGCTTCCAGGGTACTCTCTCTCGAGGCGGTATTACTGCTCGTTCCGCACGCCAGCGAAATCAATGTCAAAATCAACGGGAATATTATTAGATTATATTTTCGCATTTGATCCTATATCACATCTTTGCGCTTTTGCAGATACAAAATTGCGACGAATAATAAACCGATGATGAAACTCTGTACCGTCCATGTTAATGTGACCTTGGCGTAGTATGCCAAGGTGTCTTCCTTGTCGACATACGCAAAGCCCGACCCATTAATGAAG
This sequence comes from uncultured Anaerolinea sp., assembly GCA_964648645.1. GTDB lineage: Bacteria > Chloroflexota > Anaerolineae > Anaerolineales > Villigracilaceae > Villigracilis. The sequence goes on along the minus strand of CAZYLM010000262.1, from coordinate 2,879 downwards.
GTCCTGACAACCGCTTCGGCAGTTGCAACTTGTACTTTCAACTGGCTGATCACAGTCTGGTATGCGACCTGCTCTTCCTGGTATTTATCAACCTGTGCCTTGTAAATTTCAACTTCGGCTTCGTATAATTTGAGCCTGGCAAAGAAATCAGCCATGGCAATGTTGTCCGATTGGTCCTGCGGCTCAACAGGGCGGACAGGTTCAGGCGGTAATGGCTCAGGTGGGATCGGCAAAGGTTGGTCCACGAGCGGAATATAGAACTTGCCTATGCCAGGATGATTACAAGATTCCACTTTAAGCAGGTTGATGCCCATGCATTTGCAATTATTGGCAAGTTTATCTTCCAAAGACATCGCATTGCGTACATCTGGAGGCAGCGCCCAGCAAACATCCGCCGCAACATCAGACCCCGATCCTGAAATGGCAATCAGCGATTCGAATGCCCAGCGCGTGGAGAATGGCGCGCTGACAAAACTGGGAACCGGAATTAACGCACCAGCCAGTACGATCTGAGGCAGCATCAAAATAATGACCAGCAAGGGGGCGGAACTGGAGTTCGGCGCCAGGGCTGAAGCAAACAGACCAAGCATCATGCCTGCGAACGTTGCCAGAGTCATGGTGATATAGACCTGCAGGAATTCGATCAACCCCCCCGGCATCTTAAACGAAAGATAATGCACCACAGTATATGCCGCCGCCTGGTAAAGCGCCAATAAGGCAGCCACCCAGACCTTCGATAAAACATACGGCAGGATTTTGAGATTAACCAGTCTTTCCCGTCGATAGATATCCTGCTCCTTGACGATCTCCCGCATTTGGGAAATTCCACCGACCATAATGCCATAGATCGTTAATAAGAAAAGTGTGATCATGACCTGGGACATGTCACCTTTGTAGAAATCGAAAATGTTCCGCCCCATGACAAGGGAGAGGATGACATCCAGCAGGCTGACCACGGGTGCAGTTGCAAGCATCAGCCCCAGGGCAAAACGATCACGGGTTAATATTTTTATGTTACGGGCAGAAAGGATCATCAACTGTCTTAACGAAGAGACCTGCCTTGTGTTGCCTGCTTTAGACGGCAACCTTTCTGGCTGGGGTATGGTTGCCGCCTTTTCTGGAGACAACCTGCCTGCCAGTGGTTTTACTACGTATTCAGCATGGGCGCTGCTTGCCCGGTATCGGTTTGCCCAATCTTCCGCTTTCCCTTTGCTGGGATCGTCCAGAATGGCATAGATCTCATCGAACTCGATCTTGCCAGCCCGGCGCGCACGTTCCGACCGGTGCTGATCAAAGTAAGCCAGCGCCTCGTCTGGAGGACCAAACCATGCCAGGTAACCGCCTCTTGCCAGAAAGATCACCTTATCTGCCAACATGACGTTCTTAGTGGCATGCGTAATCAATATAATGGTACGACCTTGGTCTGCCAGACGGCGCATAAGTTGCATAAGAGCCGTTTCTGTTCCAGGGTCAAGACCCGATGTGGGCTCATCCAGGAAGAACAAACCCGGCTTGGTCAATAACTCGACCCCGATGGAGACGCGTTTTTGCTGCCCGCCGCTTAATCCGCTGATCTGCACGTCTTTGCGATGTGTCAAATCCAGGTCTTCCAAAACTTCCATGATGCGTTTGTGGCGTTCTTCAGGGGAAGTGTCTGCGGGCATACGGAGTTGAGCGGCATAATCGAGCGCCTGATAAATGGTCAACTCCATGTGGATAATATCTTTTTGAGGGACGAACCCGATCTCATTGCGGATCGCATCGAAATGTGTGTAGATATCAATATCGTTGACGTACACTTTCGAGGGAGGTGTGGCGGGGCGGTAGCCTGCAACCGCATCGACAAACGTGGATTTGCCGCCGCCGCTTTGCCCGACAACAACGATAAACTCCCTGGGGCTAAACGATGCGTAAATATTTTGAAGGATGTTCAGATCTTTACGGACCCATTTGTTCAAGCCGACTACATCCACTCTCAGCCCATTCCCATCGTCGTATCCGGCGAGCTGATCTTTGCCCATGACAAATCGATACTGACCGATTCGAATGGAATCATTGGGCTTCAGCCATACTGACCCTTCAATGCGCTCACCATTTACATACGTTCCATTGGAACTGCGCAAGTCTTCTACGCGATAGCGTTGCCCTACTTTTTCGATCTGGGTGTGGAAACGTGACACATTGGGTGAGGGAATCACCACATCATTCCCCGGGTCGCGCCCTATCTGAATCAGCGTTTTATTACCGAAAACAATATCCCGCTCTACATGTTGTGTTGCTTCATTAGGCGCTTGATAGGCAATGGTAACCATAACGCCAGGATCCATACTGCCAATTCTCAGAATGTCGCCGTGATGCAGATTGTGCGAACCTTCGATCGTTCGCCCCTCGAATAATACCGGGTTTTTTGCTTCCGCCACCATAACCAGTCGGTATCCTCCGCCATTGACCTGCTCAAGGCGGGCATGCCTGTTCGATACGATCTGCGATGGGATGACAATGTCATTTGAATCCGACCGCCCGATCGAATAGGATGTGTGAGTTAATGAATAGGTTTGTGAGGCTCCACCTGCAATAGTTACAACCAATTCGCGCGGACCCGCACTCTGTTGGACAACCGGTGCTTCCCCCATCATCGTTTGCAAGACATATGCTGGCTGGGCAGGCGCAGCCCGCATCACTGTTTTATCGGGCTCTGCTGAATGCATCGCAGTCTTATCGGGATCCGCAGGGCGCATAACCGTTTCAGGTGATTCTTTGACGGGGGCTTCATAAACCAGATTAATGATTTGTCCCAGCCGGATTCTATCTCCTGAATGGAGCGGGCGGCGTTGAGTAAGGCTTTCCCCGTTGACAAAGGTGCCATTACTGCTGCCCAG
>CAZYLM010000261.1:0-3786 GCA_964648645.1 uncultured Anaerolinea sp. | reverse complement strand
GTTGCAGGTTTGAAAGTTGGTTTTATGACTGCTGTTTTGGCATTGATTCTGGGAGCCCTCAATTCCATACTCCGCTATGGCTCCAAGGGACATTGCAATCCTGTTGCACGGCGGTCTCTTCAGGTCTCCTGACGGTTGATTTGCCAAGGCGCCGATTAGGGTATGTCCTTTGTAAAGAAAGCTACTACCGCAATGTAGATTCTGAGTCACCTTGTACCTGAGAGCATCGCTTCCAAAAGGACAGTGTTTTTATAAATATAGGGTTCTTCGAGTAATTCCCAGAGAAAGATGGGCAATATGCAAACTTCCACCACCCGTTTGGAAAAACCGTTATACCTTTGGCTCGCCCGCATCGTTGCCTTGGGATTCATACTAACTTCCATTGGAATTGGCGTTTCCTCATTACCTGATGTCTTGGATAAGCTCGAACATAGGGGAGCGGTTAAGGATGTCATATGGTGGCCCGATCAAAACGGGGAAGCGATTGTTAATCGTGTATCTTCCGCAGCGGAACAAAAGGGAGTTGCTATTGGGGATAAAGTCTTGAACGCCGACCAAGAAATAGGCGGGCTTGGTACTCCTGTAACATTGCAAATTCAACGTGGAAACTCCCCTGCACGCGATTTCACCTTCCTGCGCGGCCCCGCAAGTGCGGTTGTTTACGGTGGTGTCCAGTTGGGGCTGCCACTTGGCGCTAGTGTCATGGTGGCATTCCTCTTTACCTTGGTCCCTCTGATCGTTGGCGCTATGGGTTCGCTGCTTCTGTATTTTCTCCGATCCAATGACTGGATGGCGCTCTTTACTGCCATGGTGTTGGCGAATTTTGGTACAGCCGCCAGTAGTGAATTTCCCCCCTCGAACCCGGTCATTATCATTTTTAACCGCTTGATGCTTTTTCTAACGTTTTTTTGGATTCTTGTATTTCCCAACGGAAGGTTACTACCCCGCTGGTCATGGGCATATTCACTCCTCCTCCTGCCATCCTTCATTATTCAGAGCGCAATCGACCTCGGACTGCTTGGCCAAACCGAACACGGCTTTACATCATTGACTTATATGGCGATGCTGGCGCTCTTCTCGACCCTGTATTTTCGGTATGACGATACGTTTTCGCTGGCTGAACGCCAGCAAACCAAATGGGTCATCACACCAGCGATAGCCGGGCTAGTAAGTATAGGTTTGATTTATTCTGCCAGTATTTATGCTCCGACATATGAGGGGGTCGCCATCGGTTACTTTTTCAACTCTTTTGTGCGTACCGTTTTCTTGCTTTCGCTGGCAGTTGGAATATTTTTTTCCATTCTCCGCTATCGGCTCTGGGAGATCGACATCATCATCAATCGCGCGTTGGTTTATGGTTCATTGACCGCCATCGTGATCGGGGTCTATGTTCTCATTGTCGGTGGATTGGGAACCGCGATTCAGGGGCGCAACAACTTACTTGTTTCCATTTTGGCAACTGGACTCGTTGCCGTGTTGGTGCAGCCATTGCGAGACCGTCTGCAACGCGGCGTCAATCGATTGATGTATGGCGAGCGCGATGACCCGGTCACGGTCTTATCGCGGCTAGGTCAACGTTTGGAAGGCACGCTTGCGCCGGATGCGGTTTTACCGTCATTGGTGGAAACTGTCGCACAGACCTTGAAACTTCCCTATGTTGCGATCATGGCGGGAAATGATTCTTCTCCCACAACCACTTATGGTAAACCGCAAGCCGAAGTGATTCGCCTACCACTCATTTATCAAGCTGAAACGATCGGTCAATTGCTTGTCGCGCCGCGTGCGCAAGGTGAAGAACTTAATCCCATGGATCGTCACCTTTTGGAAAATATAGCCCATCAAGCGGGTATGGCTGTCCATGCGGTAAATCTAAATTCTGATTTACAGCAATCCCGTCAGCAACTCGTAACAACGCGTGAAGAGGAACGCCGTCGTTTGCGACGAGATTTGCATGATGGGCTGGGACCCAACCTCGCCAGCCAGGGACTCAAACTGGCGGCGGTTAGACAACTGCTGGAGAGTGATCCGGTTTCTGCCTTGCCGCTGCTTGATCAAGTTATGGGTCAGAACCAGGCGACTGTGGGCGAAGTCCGCCGCTTGGTATATGGGCTGCGCCCACCGGCTCTTGACGAACTGGGATTGGTGGCTGCCATCCGTGACCACATCGCCGGGATGGAAGGAAAGTCTGCATTACAGATCGAGATTACTGAACCACAAAATGGTCTGCCATCGTTATCCGCGGCAGTTGAGGTGGCAGCATATCGAATAGTATTGGAAGCCCTGACCAATGTAATTCGTCACGCACAGGCACAACACTGTGATATTCGATTTTCCGTCGTTGAAAACAACCTCGGCTCGGTCCTTCAAATCGAAATCAAAGATGACGGGAAGGGAATGCCTGAGGTATACCGGGCAGGGATCGGCTTAAGGTCGATGCGTGAACGTGCAGAGGAACTCGGCGGCACTTACTTTGTCGAGTCTCCATCAAAAGCTGGGACATCCATCCGCGTGCAGTTGCCGTTGGGTAACGATTCCAAATCATAAAGGAAAATTCCATGGATACAATTCGACTTCTCATTGCCGATGACCATGCTCTGTTTCGAGAGGGATTACGCGCCTTATTCGCCTCATTACCAGACATTGAAGTGGTCGGCGAAGCGGAGAATGGTGAAGCCGCCATCACTCATGCGGACAGAACACCTGCCGATGTCATCTTGATGGATATCAACATGCCGGGCATCAATGGCATTGAAGCGACTCGGCGTATTTTGAAAGATCATCCGAACATGGGGATCATCATGGTAACCATGCTTGAGGATGACACATCGGTCTTCGCGGCGATGAAGGCTGGCGCACGAGGATACGTGCTAAAAGGCTCACATCATAACGAAATCCTTCAAGCCGTCCGTGCGGTAGCCGCAGGTCAGGCTGTCTTTGGTCCGGCAATTGCTGCAAGGATGATCACGTTCTTTCAGGATCTCAATGCATCCCCCCAATCCACTGCGCAGCCTGATGCTTTTCCTGAATTGACAGATCGCGAGCGGGAGGTTCTTGAACTTATGACGCAGGGCGCCAGTAACAAGGGTATTGCTGAAAAACTGGTGATCAGCGGCAAGACGGTCAGCAACCATATCACCAATATCTTCAGCAAATTGCAAGTGGCGGATCGGGCACAAGCTGTTCTCCGCGCCCGCGATGCAGGGCTTGGAAATGAGCGCCATTAAACTGGCTCCATTGTTCTTTTATGGTGTGCAAGCAAAGGTTGTCAGTTTGGACTGCAAAATCTCCCGATTTTGCTCGAAAGTCAGGAGACTTTTGACTCCGCGCCTGACATGTTTTGCCTGCATACTCTTTTATGCGTTGCAATAAAAAATAATCTTAGAAGTGGTATTATCTGCACACGACTTCAACCACTGCTCAAGCCTCGCCTATTATTGCCTTCTCCAAAATCTCTCTTAAGATGTCTCTGCTCAATGGAATTGGATTCCCTTTATAACTGCTAGCATTCAAAGTCTTCTGCGCTGCTTCAGGGATATGTGACGCCGTCATACCATGGGTTGAAAGTGACGGGATCTTCAACTCGTTTACCAATTCACTCACCCATCTCACACCATCGCTTGCAGAGGCAGAGGCTTTCCCTGTAAGAATTCGCGCCACTTCTTCATATCGCGCAAGCCTTGTATGATTCTCCGCCTGCATCGCTTCAATATTCGCATCCATCACCAGCGGCAATAACTTGGCACAGATCACTCCATGCGGTGCATGCAACATCCCGCCCAGCGGACC
>CAZYLM010000260.1:0-3798 GCA_964648645.1 uncultured Anaerolinea sp. | reverse complement strand
TATGCGCCCAATCTCCGATCGCAAAGCATAAATCGTCAATCGAAATGCCTCTCCTTAAGCCCTTTCTGCCGCAAAAAAAAGACGGCAAGCCTCCTGGTAAAACCCTTTCCAACAAAAAGGGCGGGCTGCCCGCGCCAGCAAAGGGGGGAGGGAAACAAAAGGCGCCGCCACCTCCACCACCGCCTCCGCAGCGTGCATCTTCATGGTGGGAGAAACTTTCTCCCGAGCGCAAGCTGGATGTTGTAGGTGTCATCCTTGCATTTTTCGGGGTTGTCATCTTGTTGGGGTTGATCTCAGCAAATCGATCCATCATCATTGGCAGCGCCATTTTATTCGTCCAGCAACTTTTCGGTTGGGGTACCTACATCCTGACCATCGGGTTGATCCTTTTTGGCGTATGGCTTGTTCTGCGAAAGATCGAGCGCATCCCGCCGCTTACGATCGAACGCGCAGTTGGCAGCATCATCCTCTTTCTTTGGCTCCTCACTGTATTGCATTCCGTGGTCACCGATGCCGAAAATGCCGAAGCTGTCGCATTGACGGGGCAGGGTGGCGGCGCTTTGGGCGGTCTCTTTCAAAGGGCTCTTTGGGCAAGTTTGGGCGGCGGTGGTGCGGCAGTTGCGCTGATCGCCTGGCTTATTATCGGCATCGCCATTACGCTCGATAAACCCGTCGTTGAACTTTTCTTCTGGCTCAAACCGTTGACCATTAAGTTGAGGGAATTGCTTCGCAAACCCGTCGCGGCTCCAACGCAGCCAATGACTGCCTCCTCCCCCTCGAACGGACTCACCCCGATAGATTCCTCGGCCATGCCTGTTGTCGAAACGGTTCCCGTCCCTGCACAGCCGATCCAAACCCGCAGCGGGCAACGTATCATCGAATGGAAACTGCCTGACCTTACAGAGATACTCGATCCCGGCGGTGAGGCAACTGTCAACGATGATTTCATTCAACAACGCGCCCGCCTCATTGAAGATACGCTTGCGTCCTTCGGTGCGCCAGCGCAAGTGGTGGCGATCAGCCGCGGACCGACGATCACGCAATTCGGGGTCGAACCGCTTTTTCTTGAGTCCAGAGGCGGGGTGCGGACGAGAGTCCGCGTCAGCAAAATTGCATCCCTCGCCGACGACCTCGCATTGGCTTTGGCTGCGCCGCGCATCCGCATCCAGGCACCGGTGCCGGGCCACAGCTACGTCGGTATCGAGGTACCCAACGATGAAATGACCCGCGTTGCCCTGCGCGATATTCTGGAGGGCGAGGTATTCAAGAATTATAAAAGGCCGCTGGCTTTTGCGCTTGGACGCGACGTGGCGGGCCTGCCGTCCATCTCCAGCATTGAGAATATGCCGCATTTGCTGATCGCCGGAACGACCGGTTCCGGGAAATCGGTGTGTGTCAATTCGATTCTGACCTGCATGTTGCTATATCACACACCCGACGATCTGCGGCTTGTGCTTGTCGACCCGAAGCGCGTGGAATTGACCGGTTATAACGGCGTGCCGCATTTGCTGGGTCCTGTGGTGGTCGAAATGGAGCGCGTCATCGGCGCATTACAATGGATCACGCGCGAGATGGACAAACGCTATCACCTGTTCGCGCAGAACGGCTCGCGCAATATCACCGATTACAACGCCAAGATGAAATTACAGGGGCAGAAAAAACTCCCGTTCCTTGTCATCATCATCGACGAACTGGCAGACCTGATGATGATCGCACCGGACGAGACCGAAAAGACCATCACACGCCTCGCTCAATTGGCGCGCGCCACCGGCATTCACATGATCCTTGCCACCCAGCGTCCTTCAGTGGATGTGGTGACGGGGCTCATCAAAGCCAACTTCCCTGCGCGTATCGCATTTGCCGTTGCATCGAACACCGACAGCCGCGTGATCCTCGACCAACCTGGTGCAGAGCGGTTGCTTGGGCGTGGCGATATGCTTTATCAGGCACCCGACGCGCCTGCGCCTGCACGTTTACAGGGCGTGTTCGTTTCAGACCATGAGATCCATAAACTCGTGGATTACTGGCGCGATCAGGCGGGGAATACCAATCCGTATGTAGCTGCGGCTGGAGCCCCGCATGAAACCATCCCGGATAACGTTCCGCTCAAGCAGGCGCCTTTGTGGGAAGAGACCGGGAAGGTCAGCGGCGACCCATTATTCGATGAAGCTGTGGCGATCGTCCGCAAAGAAGGCAAAGGCTCCGTCTCAATGCTGCAGCGCAGACTGAGAATTGGTTACACCCGCGCTTCGCGCCTGATGGATACCATGGAAGATAAGAAGATCGTCGGTCCGCCAGAAGGGGCGACCCAAATGCGTCAGGTGTTGGATTATGGAGACGTTCCACCGCCACAAAGCGAGCCGGGGGCATGAAGTTTCGGTAGCATAAAAAATCCGCCGGGTTGATCCGGCGGATTTTGCGTTCATGGGTTCTTTTTGAATTTCACCAGCACCAGGTTCTTGGAACAATCTCCGTACGTATTGATCGTGATGCTATCGGAAAGCGGCAGGCCAGCCTGATCAAGGATTTGGATCGTAAGCAAGCCATTCGAGTCGACAGGCTTGGCGCCCAGGAAGAACTCAAAGCCGGATTTGCCATAAGCCGGGGTAATGCCGCTCACGGTCAATTCGTTTTTAGACTTGCTGTTGTAGAAACCAGCCAGGCGTACGGCGATGCCAAGGATGTCGGCATTATTGGCGTCGATGATCGTGCCTGCAACGCCCTGCCAGTTACATGCCGCCTCAGGGTGCATGATGGTGCTGTCGATGTAGGTAACGGTCGCTGTAAATGGCGCCTTGGGTGTGCGGGTGGGTGTGGGAGTTTCAGATGGCGTGATCAATGAAACCACTGTGGAAGTGGCAGGAAGAGTATACGTAGGTAGCAGGGTGACAGTCGGCGTTTCGGTGGGACCGGGCAGGGTGGGCGTCCATGTTGCAGGCGGCTGGATTTGCGTGATAGTGGGCGTGGGTGGATCGTTGCGTGTGGGATTCAGAAAGTTGTAAGCGGCAGTTGGGTTGACGAATACCGCCACGAAATATGCGCCGATGCATAAGGTCAGCAGGATCATCAGGATGGTGAGCATATCCCAAAGATCCAGCCGCGAAGGCTGCTTCGCAGGCGGGGTGTCGTCGTAATCGTATTTGCTTCTTCTCATTAAGTCACTCCAGGATCATCAGAAGGTGGTTACGGTGCGATAACGATCTCGCTTGTTGCGCGTTGCCCGGCGATCCATTCTGTCAGGGTGCGTTCCTGCATGGCAAGCAGCGCGTCAGGAGATAAGACATGCTCTCCGCGCTCGACGGCTTTAAAGATATGGAACCCGGCTTCCGTGGGAATGATTGCGCTCATTTCCCCGGCTTGCAGGGCAAAGACGGATTCATCCGCATCTGCATCAAGCAAATAACCTTTAGGCACCCAGCCCAGTTCGCCATTTGTGACCGGGTCGTATTCCGATGCAAGTTCGTCAAAGTCGGCGCCCGCACTCAAATCCTGCAATGCGGTTTGCGCGTCGGCTTCATTATAGGTCAAAATCTGGCGCAGGTGGATTTGCTCCATCGAAACCGGTACACCAGCAATGATTTTGTCACGCATCCAGGCGGCTTCGACGGAACGCTTGAGTGAGATTCGGAATGAAGCATCATCATATCCGTGAGCGGATTGCCACTGACTCAAGGCTTCTGCACCCCCGAGCTGGGTTGCCAGCGCGTCGATCCGCGACTGCACGTCTGCATCGCTCAGCTGGAAGTTTTCCTTCCTCGCGGCTTGACTCAGCAAGACCTGTGCGATCATATCCTCGAG
>CAZYLM010000259.1:0-3876 GCA_964648645.1 uncultured Anaerolinea sp. | reverse complement strand
ATAGTATGATGCAGGGCAAGTCAAGGATGTCGGTGCCGAGGGATGTCCTGTTCGTCAATGTGACCGCTGTGATCGGTACACATCTAGGTCCGAACTGCCTGGGCTTTGCGGCAGTGAAGAAATAAAACGACCCAGAGTTGTGCGGGCGCGTAAAACAACTCTCTAGACTTGTTTTACGAATTGCAGGATTATTCGTGCTGCGGGGGAATTGGTTGCGCCCATGATAAAATTGATCATTATGCAACCTTCATTGGAAAAACTGAGAAAATTCTTCCGGCTTGAACACGAAAATAAATACGAAAACACCGCCATTATCGGTGGGCTTGCCAAAATGCTCGATTATTGGGAAGGGGAGGCGCGTGCAGACGGTGTGAGTGAAGATGTTATTCAAGCGGTCGTTTCACGCCTGAAGGCATACGATAAATTACCTCCTGCCGGGCGGGCGGATTCGCTGAAAGGGCTCTGGAAGCGGATCGGAGAGACATACCCCGAGGCTGGGCAAAAACCCAAGACGCAGAATCAACCTCCCCGTGTGGTGAGAAGCGACGTCAATGCGGCGGTGAATGCCGCAGAGGCAACTCCGGCTTCACCGAAGGAACAAAGCCAACAGCGTCCGCATCCCCAAAAACCAAAACAGGCGCCAGGTCAAAGATTCGATTCAGCGACAAGCGCGAGGCACAGCCAGACTCCCGCGGCGTTGGGCGCGAAGTTGACCGTGCTGCAAGGTGTGGGACCGAAGAGCGCCGAGTCGCTGGAACGGTTGGGAATGAAAACGCTGGGGGATATGCTGTATTACTTCCCGCGTCGATATGAAGATTACACCCTGCTCAAACCGATCCAATCGTTGATGTACGGCGATGTGGTGACCGTGCTTGGGACGATCCAAAGTGTGCATAACCGGCCGGTACGCGGTGGGAAGATGAACATTATAGAAGTCATCATTGCCGACGGCACAGGTTCGATGCGGGTTACATTCTTCAACCAGCCGTGGTTGATGAATCGTTTTAAAGCGGGTGACGCGATCTCGGTTTCGGGAAAGATCGACCAATACCTCGGGCGCATTGTGATGAACAGCCCAGATTGGGAAAGTGTGGAGATGGAAAATCTTCACACCAACCGCATCGTGCCCATCTACCCGTTGACGGAACGCATCACACAGAAATGGCTTCGCAATCAGATGAAGCAAGTCGTCTCGTTCTGGGCCCCTGCCGTGGTGGATGCTTTACCCGATACGGTCAAACACGAAGCCGGGTTGGTTTCACTCGGTGAGGCGTTGACCCAGGCGCACTTCCCAGATTCGCAGGAGAGGAAAGACCGCGCCCGCCAGCGATTAGCCTTCGATGAAATCTTTTATTTACAGATGGGCGTCCTCAGGCAAAAACGTGACTGGCAGAGTGTGGATGGAAAGCGCTTCACTGTCTCTGATGAGTGGCTGGATGCGCGTTTGAGAGCCTTGCCCTTCACCCTAACCTCGGCTCAAACTTCCGCGTTGACGGATATTCGCCAGGATCTGGATTCGGGCAAACCGATGAACCGACTCGTTCAAGGCGATGTCGGTTCGGGAAAGACGGTCATCGCCGCGCTGGGCGCGAGCATGGTTGTCTCGAACGGGTCCCAAGCGGCGATCATGGCACCGACTTCCATTTTGGCGGAACAGCATTATCGCAACTTTACGAATTTGCTGACCGGCGAAAATGGGTTTTTACAAAAGGATGAGATCCGTCTGTTGATTGGGAATACAAGCGCTTCGGAGAAAGAAGCGATTCGTGTCGGTCTGGTGGAGGGCTCGATCAAGATTGTCATCGGCACACATGCGGTCATCGAGCCGGATGTGCAGTTCAAGGAATTGCAATTTGTGGTCATCGACGAGCAGCACCGCTTCGGTGTGGAGCAACGCGCCGAACTGCGCAGCAAGGGCACCAACCCGCATCTTTTGGTGATGACGGCCACGCCCATTCCACGTTCGCTTGCGTTGACAATGTTTGGCGACCTCGATATTTCTGTGATGAATATCATGCCGGTTGGCAGGCAGCCAATTGGGACGTATGTCCTCCGCCCGCAGGAACGGGAACGCGCCTACACGATGATCCGCGCCCAGGTGAGGCAGGGGAATCAGGCGTTCATTGTCTATCCGCTGATCGATGAGAGCGAGAAGATCAACGTCCGCGCGGCGGTGGATGATTTTGAGGCGTTATCCAACCAGGTGTTTCCCGACCTCAAGCTTGCCCTGCTCCACGGGCGCATGAAACCTTCTGAAAAAGACGAAGTGATGTTGAAATTCCGCGATAAAGAGTTTGACATCCTCGTTTCGACCACCGTGATCGAGGTGGGTGTGGATGTTCCCAACTCGACACTGATGCTGATCGAAGGGGCAGATCGCTTCGGTCTGGCTCAATTGCATCAACTGCGCGGACGCGTCGGACGTGGTTCGGTAGCTTCCACTTGTCTGCTTATCCCGACACATGAAGACGAAACAGAGAACGAACGCCTGCAAGCCATGGCAACTACAAACGATGGCTTCGAACTCGCCGACCTCGACCTGAAACTGCGCGGACCGGGCGAATTCCTTGGCACGCGGCAGGCAGGTTTTGCCTCATCGTTGAAGATGGCAAGCATCACCGATGTGACGTTGATTGAAAAAGCCAGAGAGCAAGCTAAAGCCCTATTCGAACGCGATCCCTACCTAACCCAGCCGGAACATGCTTTATTGGCTGAAGCCTTCGAACGGTTCTGGAAGGGAACAACGAACGACGTGAGTTAGTCATATGGTCGTTTGGTCGCGTAGCCATTGACTTTTGGGCTGGCGACTCATAGACACGGCGATTATCTAATTACAAGACTGTCAAACTAAAGGACAAAGCGACTAACATGGTCAGAGCCTTATTCCCTGGAACCTTCGACCCCATCCACTACGGGCACATGGACATTGCCAATCGTGCCTCAAAGTTGTTCGATGAAGTCGTCATGGCAGTGTACGATAAGCCATTGAAGAACCTGCTCTTTTTGCCTGAAGAACGCATGGCATTGGTCCGCGAAGCTTTCAAGGACAACCCCAAGGTCAAAGTGACAGGCTATAGTGGATTAACGGTCGAGTTCGCCAAAAAGATCGAAGCGCATGTTCTCGTTCGTGGATTGCGCGTCTTCTCCGATTTTGAATTCGAGTTCCGCATGGCATTGGCGAATCAACGTCTTGCCGGGGATGCCGTCGAGACGATCGCGCTTATCACCGCCGAGCAGCACACTTTCCTTTCATCCTCCACGGTGCGCGAGATCGCCATGCTCAACGGGAATGTCTCCAGCATGGTGCCGTCGTACGTCGACCGCGCCTTGAAAGAGAAGGTCGCCCAAATGGGGGAGCAGTCCCTGCCGAATGCGCTAAGGGATTAATGTGCTAGAATAAAGAAAATCACCCGATTGGTGAACTGCTTATGGATATTCTTCAATTGATCGATCGTCTCGAAGAGCTTTTCAACGATGCGAAGGCTGTGCCTTTCACGCATAATGTCGTTGTGGATGAAGATAAGATGCTGGAATTGATCGACCAGATGCGCATCGCCATCCCCGAAGAGGTGAAAAAAGCCCAGCAGATCGTCGCCCAGCGTGACCGGGTCATGGCGCAGGCGCAGGAGGAATCAAACCGTACCCTGCAGCTCGCACGCGACAAAGCTGACCAGCTTGCGCAAAAGGACATCATCACGCAGGAAGCCCAGCGCCGTGCCGAACAGATCCTCGCCCAGGCGCGCGCTGAAGCCGAAGGCATCCGTGCCGAAGCGGATAACTATGTCCTCGACATCTTGATGCAGTTGCAGGACCAGATCGCGAAAATGAGCAACCAGGTCAACAACGGTATCCGCGTCCTTCAGGAAGATCAATTGC
>CAZYLM010000258.1:0-3879 GCA_964648645.1 uncultured Anaerolinea sp. | reverse complement strand
CTAAAATCTGAAAGATATTACGATTCCCTTTACGAAGCCCTGGGAAAGGATTACACACCAAAAGCGGACGCGGTTTATATATCGGGGTCAAAAAATGAGTAACGCAGCTTTCCGTGCCCGCATACGCAGATCGATCGAAGACAAGACCCTCCAGGTCGCTTTGGATAACAATTCCCAGCGCCGTCTCAAGGGCAAAGCTGTTGCATTTGAATCCATCCCCGACTGGCGTGAAAGGCGTCAACGCGCACACCGCATCCGGGCAGATGTGATCGAGCGGCTGGACGAGTATCTCGATCAATTTATCAGCAACGCCCAATCCAACGGCATCATTGTTCATCGTGCAAAGGACGCAAACGAAGCTACAAGCATTATCTTGAAAATTGCAGGAGCAACGCATGCGTCGCCCCCGCAAAAAAAATTAATCGCCAAGTCCAAAAGCATGGTCAGTGAAGAGATCGAATTGAATCACGCCCTCGAAAAGCAAGGCGTCAATGTTGTCGAGACCGACCTGGGTGAATATATTGTGCAGTTGCGGCATGAACGACCAAGTCACATCATCACCCCGGCGGTGCACCTGAAAAAAGAACAGGTTGCGCAGTTGTTCCATGAGAGACTCGGGATCCCTTACACCGAAGATATACCAACGCTTACAGCGACGGCTCGTAAGATCCTGCGCGAGGTATTTCTTACTGCGGATGTCGGTATCAGCGGCGTGAACTTTGGAGTTGCCAAAACGGGCGGCATTTGTATCGTTACGAACGAAGGCAACGGGCGCATGGTTACGACCATTCCCAAAACGCATATTGCGCTGATGGGTATGGAGAGACTTGTCCCTGACCTCGACGACCTTGCTTTAATGATTTCACTCCTGCCGCGTTCAGCAACCGGGCAAAAAATTTCCGTCTACACCCAGTTGATCCATAAGCCCATGCCGGGCCAGGCTCGGCATCTTGTCATTCTCGATAATGGTCGATCCCGTCTTAGAAACTCGCCGCTCAAAGAATCGCTGTATTGTATTCGCTGCGGCGCCTGTCTCAATGCTTGCCCTGTCTTCCGCGAGCTTAGCGGGCATGCCTATATTGGAAAAGATAGATCTATTGCGCCATACCCGGGGCCTATTGGTTCCGTGGTCTCTCCCGGTTTATTTGGTGAGAATTACTTCCAGCTCGCACAAGCCTCGTCGCTGTGCGGCGCATGCAAGGAAGCCTGCCCGGTGGACATAGACTTGCCCAAGCTGCTGACACGTGTGCGTGCAGGGCAATCTCCAACCTCCAATGGCCAGGTACAAGCATCTGATGGGGCGGGATTGGGATGGATGACGAAATTCGCTTTGCGGATTTACACCCGCCTCGCGACTCAACCAAAACTGTTTGCCCTCTCTCAAAAGTTAGCTTCGCTGGGAACTCGTCTGCTCTCACCCCGTTCCGAATGGGTACGCCTTCCCGCCTTTACCGGTTGGGGCTACAGCAAGGATTTGCCAAGATTCGCAGGCAAGACCTTTCGGGAGAGATGGATGGAAAAAGGCAAAAGTGTAGTCAGGTATACAAGTAAACAGGTAGATACGTACACAAGTAGTCAAACCGCCATACCAGTGTTACCTGTTTCCATGTCTACATCTTCACTTGTTTCCTTGTTTACTTCTGAACTCTCCACCCTCTCTGGCATTGTTCACCAAACCAAGAACCCCACCCAATCCATTATCGAATACCTACTATCGAATAACGTCAAAAAAATCTATCTTCAGCCAAATGTGCTTAACGAAAATTTCTTGCGCCAATCCAGCATCGACTTTACTCATGACCCCGACCCGACGCTCACTGTCGGCGTGACCAAGGCTTGGGCTGGGCTGGCTGATACCGGGTCCATTTTGGAAGCGGACGACGAACTGCATGGCTCGCTTCTGCCTGAAGTTCACATCGCAGTCTTGAGATCAAAAGATATTTATGCATCCATGCCTGCTGCTATAGGCCTTGCAAAAGATAAGAATGCCGTATTCATTACCGGGCCGTCACGAACTGCCGACATCGAAATGACCTTGACCATTGGCGTGCACGGACCACGGGAAATTCATGTCTTCGTTGACGATTCAATTTCAGGGTGATACAATCTCGCCCGCTTCCCAAACCATTGCCCCCATCGTCTAGTGGCCCAGGACGAAGCCCTCTCAAGGCTTAAACGGGGATTCGAATTCCCCTGGGGGCACAGTTGAACCGCTTCAGAAGAAGCGGTTTTTGTTTTTTAAGTCCTTCTAAAACCATCGAGGTGCGCGAGGCTTAAGCGGGGATTCGAATTCCGGTAGGACGCTTATCAAGTGGCAGCCACCTCGAAGATGACTCTTGTTCTTATTTTGACCACCTTGCAAAAACAGCTTGAGACAATAATCTGTTAGCGCTTTTCTCCCTAGTTATCAACTCGCCGCTTTCGATCTTTCCTTCGAACTTCTTCATCATTTCATCCACTGCCTGGGCAACGTGGATCGCCGAGGCGCGCACGGCATAGAGAGTGACAATCACAAACAGGGGGCTGGTGCTCAAACATTTTCGGCATTCATCCAATAGATTTGGCAGCGACTTATACACTTCCCAGACTTCGCCTTTCGGTCCGCGCCCGAATTTGGGTGGGTCGAGGATGATGCCATCGTATTTTATCCCGCGTTTGGCTTCTCGCTGAACGTATTTAAGCGCATCTTCCACGATCCAGCGGATGGGGCGGTCACTCAAGCCTGAGAGATCCTGATTCTCACGCGCCCAGCTCACGGACTTTTTCGAAGCGTCCACGTGAGTTACAGAGGCACCCGCGGCGGCGGCGGCGAGGGTGGCAAGACCGGTATAGCCGAAGAGATTCAAAACATTCGGCGTGGTGCCCGCTTTCTGGATAGAGTCAGCCATAAAGTCCCAATGAGCCGCGACCTCGGGGAAAACGCCGAGGTGACGGCCGGGAGTCGTCATCACATTAAAACGAAGAGGGATGCTTGAGGATAGGGGATAGCTCATTACCCATTTCTCATCAACTCGTTTCTTCAATTGCCAGTGTCCGCCGCTTTCTTCTCCTGTGGGGATAAAGACCCCGTGTGCCTGTTCCCACTCCGAGTGAGGTAAGGCGCGGCTCCACATCGCCTGGGATTCGGGGCGGGCAAAGGTGTATTTGCCGAAGCGTTCGAGTTTAAGCCCGTCTCCCGAGTCGATGAGTTCGTAATCCTGCCAGCGGGAGGCTTCGAGTAGGTTGAAGGTGGGCGTTTTGCTCATAAAAATGCAAGGTAGGGCGGCTTCACACACTTGATTTTTACCCCTGAAAGGGTATAATGTGGGAAGAAGTGGTAGAAAGTGGTAAGGACGCCGGGACTCCCGGCGTTCACGTCATTAAAAGGAATGGTAGAACTAATGTTCTTAGGTCAGTTCCAGCACAACCTCGATGATAAGGGTCGCCTGATGATTCCGGCGCGCTTCCGTGAGTTGCTGGAAGGCGGCGCCTACATCACCCAGGGATTCGACAAATGCCTGATGGTGCTGACCGAGGCATATTTCAAACAGGTTTATGAGCGCATCGAAGCCATGAACCTCGCCGACCCGACTGCCCGGATGCTGCGCCGCTTGATCCTCGCCAATGCCTACCCGGTGGAGGCAGACAAGGTTGGGCGCATTCTCGTCCCGCAGAACTTGCGCACATTCCTCAGCGTTACAAGCGGCGAACTGGTAGTTGCGGGGCAGGGCGATTACTTTGAAGTGTGGATGCCCGCAACCTGGGCTGAGCAGATGGCTCTGCTTCAGGATACCGAAGCGAATAACGCGCGCTTCTCTACGTTGGATCTTTCGAAAAATTCTTCGTAGGGGCGACGTCTCGTCGCCCAAGGGCGGGGAGACCCCGCCCCTACGTGTGAAA
>CAZYLM010000257.1:0-3905 GCA_964648645.1 uncultured Anaerolinea sp. | reverse complement strand
GATGCGATCATCCCTGTTTGCCCCCCGGCATGATCCAACTGTACGGATTTCGGACGGTCACACTTGTTCATAGTGATTCACAGGCATTACAAACAATGTGGCGCGCTTCTGATCGCCCTTGGGCGGCAGGGCGCTGCGCACGGTTTGGATGACAGCGTCCACCTGTGCATCTTCGATGCCAAGCAGCATGGTCGCCACGCCGCGTCGTAAAAATCCGCCTGTGGATGCAACGCGCGTCACGCGAAAGTTCGCGGCGGTGAACGCCTGCGTCAGTAATTCCGAGTCGTTGTCGTTGACAATGACGATGATCAGTTTCATGGCGGGGTCTCCTGTCCTGACAAACAAGACCTGACAGATTTTGGAAACCTGTCAGGTCTTGTTGATTATATTTGTTCGAAGCGTTCCACAGGCAAAGCGAACACGGTTGCGCCGCCGACGGTTACCGGAACGGGCGCTGGCATCGGCATGGGCGACCCTTCCAAAGGAAGTGTCATGTATTCGATGCGTTGTTTGCAGGTTTCATGCAGGGCATTCAACGAGTCCTGCAATTTACCGGCGGGTAAACCAACCAACAAGGTGGCGTTGCGCCTGCCCAGGAATCCGCCCGCGCTCGATAGATATGTCAACGAAGCGCCGATCTCCTGCAGCGCTTTCGTCGCTGCATCGAGATCCTGTTCCTGTACGACCGCCATCAATAAAAGGTATGCCGGGTTATCCATGTTTTTCTCCTGGGACGAATCGCAGTTCGAGTTTGGCACCATATTTCAAGCTGCGCCTCTCTCCACGCCCGGGCTTGATCCTGCTTTCGACGGGCGTTCCTTCCGCTTTGATATTATCATCACTCCGGGGATGCTTCAACCTAGCTCGTCAAATTCGACGCGGGATTCGAACTCATCAATACTTCATCCACTTCACCAACGAGCTTCGAGTAGGTATCTTCTGAAATGACCCCGTCACGCAGGAGTCCTGATATGGCTGTACGCTGCGCCCGCAACGCCTCGCGGTAGGCAGTATCCAGTTCCTCCGCCTCCACATCCGGCTTGGAGGTCATCACCTCACGCAGGTCTTCCATCAAGAGATCGTTCTGCTTTTTCATCAAAGCCGAAAGCTTCTGCCAGGTATGTTCAGAGATCATGCCTTCCTGGCTGCGCCTGCGCAGGTACTCGTACCCGGCACGTGCAGCGACAAAACGCGCGTGACGCGCCTCATACTCATCGTGCGACGGTGAACGGGCAATGAGTTTGAGGCGCTTTACAACCCAGTCCATGGAAAGCCCCTGGACCAGCAAGGTGAATAAAACCACGCCGAACGCCATGGCTTGCAACGGTCCGCGTTCAGCGGCAAAGATGCCTTCATCCGGCAGACTCAAAGCTAGTGCCAGGGTGATCGCACCGCGCAGCCCGCCCCAAAAAAGGACGTGTTTCCACCTTGGATAGATCTCACGTGCGAACAGGGAAAATCCGTAAATGCTGACGACGCGCGCGATCAACACAGCCAGGATCGCCCAACCGATGGCGCTCCAGTTTTGTATCACCAGGTTGAGATCGATGGTCAACCCGATCAATAAAAAGACCAGGGAGTTTGCAACGAATGCGGCATATTCCCAAAAGCTGTTGACCACAATACGCGTGGAGGGCGACATATGCCTGTGGCTTGTGTTACCGCTGATGATGCCAGCTGTAACGACCGCCAAAATGCCGCTGACGTGCAGCCCCTCCGCCAGCAGGTAAGAGCCATAGGCAAGCACGGTTGTCAGCGTTGTTTCCACAACAGATTCATCGATGCGCCGAATGAATTGTGAAATGACCATTCCTGCGATCAGCCCGGCTACCACTCCACCGCCGGAAACCGTCACAAAATGGCTGATCCCTCCGCGAAGATCGAAGCTGCCCTGTAAGGCGACCGTGATCATCAACCCAAACATGACCACAGCTGTGCCATCGTTAAGCAGGCTCTCCGATTCCAGCAGGACCTGTAAACGGCGCGGCGCACCCAGCCTGCGAAACAAAGCCACTACTGCAACGGGGTCGGTGGCGGAGATCAATGCCCCGAAGACCAATGCAGCTTGAAGCGCAAGCTCTGTCCCCCATGAAACCAGCCAACCCACCAATAATGTGGTCAGGATCACGCCTGGGACCGCCAGCAAAATGATCAACCAAAAATCGCGCCGCAGGTCATCGAAGCGGATATGAAATGCAGCTTCGAAGACCAGGGGAGGCACGAGCAACAATAAAATGATCTGGGGAGTGAATTCGATCTTCTGCGGATTCCAGAGCGAGATAAGCAATCCGATCATCACCAGCCCCACTGTGTACGGCGCGCGGAGTCGTCGGGCAATGACCGCCACACCCGATGCGATCAGCAACAGGACGACAATGGCTTCTTCGATAAAGATGATGGATTCTGTGGTCATGGCGGTTTATATACCATGAACCATTTGCATTAAGATTAATTCCCCTTTAATTTGCAGGGCAATTGTCACTTACGTTCCCTGTTTTTATACTCCTCCACCCCGATCATTGGTGGACGTTCTATTTCTGGTATCCGCTCCACATCCAGAAAGTACCCCTTGCTATCGTGGCGGATCATTTTCATCGAGCGGTTTACATCTTCCAACACGGCGCGCCCGAAGCGTTTCTCCAATTTACGAATGACAGTTTGGATGATGGCAAAGGACATTTTGCTCAACGCCTCAAGATGCTGATTGTGATGGATGCGCTCCAGGAGGTCCACCTGGGCGATGGATTGCAGTCCAAATTTTTCCAGAATGCCGATCAACAGCCCCGTTTCCACACCATAACCGGAATAAAACGCCACCTGCTCTAGAGATTTGCGCCTGCCTGCATATTCACCTGAAAGCGGCTGGATCACTCCCGACAATTCGGGGTAGAACAAATTCAACAACGGACGCGCCGTCAATTCCGTCACACGTCCACCTCCGCCCGCCTGCATTTTTTGACCCACCCGCAGCGGTCTGCGGTAAAAACCTTTCACCAATTTCACCTGCGGGTTGATCAGCAGCGGACCGATGATGCCGTAGACAAACCGCGGATGGATATTAACAATGTCGGTATCGATCCATACGATGATATCGCCCCTGGTAATAAGCAGACTTTTCCATAACGCCTCGCCCTTGCCTTCACGCGGTTTCATATCAGGCAGTAATTCCTGATGGATGTAAACCGGCACGCCTTCCTTTTTTGCGATCTCGCGTGTGCGATCGGTCGAATTCGAATCGACCAACACAATCTCATCCAGCAGCGGGTGTTTCTGCATCAATTCCTTCTTCATTGTGCGAATGACCCTGCCGACTGTCTCCTCTTCGTTCAGGGCAGGCAGTGCAAGGCTGATCGTCACACCTTGTTCTTTCTTCATCCTCACCAGTTCGCGCAAATTATTGAACTCGTCGGCGTGGAAGGTGTTTTCTGCAAACCATTTATCCACCAGAATCGAGATCGCTTCGAAGCCCGCACTTTCATCGAACGTAAAATACGGCAGGGGTCGCCCGCGTTTGACCGCGATCACCGCGCATGACGATTCGTGCAGGAGTTTATCGGCGACCGGCCCCATTGAAGTGGAGCTGGTGATGGGCTGAATGGTCGTACCCAAAATGATGACATCTGCCTTGCGCGTGTGATTCAAAATCACCTGTGCCGCATCGTCTGTGACCTCAAACAGCTTCTGCACTTCGGGCATTTGATTCAATACCCGTTCCAAACCCTTGAATGGCGCATCGGTCCCGGCTTCCGGATCGTCCGGTCGGCGAATATGCAGGGCAATGACCCCCTTGGGATGCAAACCCAAACCCACCCGAACCGCCAACTCAGCATGCGGTCCACCCCTGACCGGGACCAGAACCTGTTTCGGCTTACTGGAAATTTTCCCTCGCACCAGAGCCACGTCGC
>CAZYLM010000256.1:0-3907 GCA_964648645.1 uncultured Anaerolinea sp. | reverse complement strand
AGAAACCCAGCCTGCGCACGCGCGTATCCTTCGACATGGCAATGCGCCATTGCGGAGGCGACGCGCTTTATCTTTCCCCAGCCGAAATCGGGTTGGGGAAGCGCGAATCGATCGCGGACGTGGCTCGTGTACTTTCCGGGTACGTTCAAGCTCTGATGGCTCGGACGTTCGATCATGCGCATGTTGTGGAGCTGGCGAAGTGGGCGGGTGTTCCCGTCGTCAATGGTTTGAGCGATTACAACCATCCCTGTCAGGGTATGGCAGATGCATTGACCATCATCGAGAAGTTCGGAAAAAGATCGAAGGGGTTGAATGTCAGTTATGTTGGCGATGCCAACAACGTGGCGGTCTCTCTTATGCATGTCTGTGCCCAGCTGGGTTGGGACTTTACCATTGCCAGCCCTGAAGGCTATGATATGGACCCGAGGGCTGTGGAGATCGGTCAGGCACTCGCCAAAAAGTCGAAAAGCAAATTGACCTTTTTGCGTGACCCCCATGATGCAGTTAAGAAGGCGCATGTCATTTATACCGACACGTGGACAAGCATGGGGCAGGAGGAAGAATCGGAAAAACGTGAAAGGGTCTTCCCGCCTTATCAGGTCAACGCGAAGCTTGTTGCGGAAGCCGACAAGAATGTCATTGTGATGCACTGTCTTCCCGCACATCGCAACCAGGAATTAACGGATGAGGTGGCAGATGGTCCACATTCGGTGATCTTCCCCCAGGCGCACAATCGTCTGCACGCACAAAAAGCGATCCTGGCCCGCTTGTTTGGGGTGGCATAGCGCACCGGGTCGTGTAGTGAGTTGATAGAAAAAACCTGACTGGAGATATTTTTAATGAAAACAAATGACTTTATCAAGATCGAAGAACAGTACGGCGCGCACAATTACCATCCGCTGGATGTCGTCATCGAAAAAGCGGAAGGGGTTTGGGTCTATGATGTGGAGGGCAAAAAATATCTTGATTGTCTCTCTGCTTACTCAGCGGTGAACCAAGGGCATGTTCATCCTGAGATCCTGAAGGCGTTGCTGGAACAGGCAAAAAAGGTAACCCTTACCTCGCGTGCATTCCGCAACGATCAACTGCCGATGTTATACAAGGAACTCTCGGAGATGACCGGCTACGACATGTCCCTGCCGATGAATTCAGGCGCGGAGGCGGTCGAGACGGCGGTCAAACTTGCGCGCAAATGGGCATACCAGGTAAAGAAAGTACCGCGACATCAGGCGGAAATTATCGTAGCTGGCAACAACTTCCATGGGCGGACGGTCACCATCATATCGTTCTCCACTGAGCCACTTTACCGTGACGACTTCGGTCCATTCACACCGGGTTTCGTTGTTGTGGAGTATGGTGATGCAGCTGCTGTCGAAAAAGCGATCACACCCAATACGGCAGCGGTTTTGCTCGAGCCGATCCAGGGTGAGGCGGGTGTCATCATGCCGCCGACTGGTTACTTGAAATCGGTTGCCGAACTCTGTAAGAAGAATAACATACTCTTCGTGGCGGATGAAATTCAAACGGGTCTTTGTCGGACTGGGAAACTCTTCGCCTCTCATCATGAGGATGTCCGCCCGGATATTGTCATCGTTGGGAAGGCATTGGCTGGAGGGTTTTATCCGGTGTCTGCTGTGCTGGCGGATAAACCCATCCTAGGCTTATTTAGCCCGGGCGAACACGGCTCGACCTTTGGCGGGAATCCGCTGGCGGCGGCTGTGGCTCGTGCTTCTTTGAAGGTGTTGCGGGACGAGAAACTTGCTGAACGTTCTGCGGAGTTGGGGACTTACTTTGCCGAGCAGTTGAGTGAGATCCCCAGCCCGCATGTGAAGGAAGTTCGGGGGAGGGGTTTGCTCATAGGAGTGGAACTTAAACCAGAAGCTGGTGGTGCACGCCGCTTTTGTGAAGCACTAAAAACAAAAGGCATTCTCGCCAAAGAGACACACGATAACGTCATTCGTTTTGCACCACCGCTGGTCATTGACAAAGAAACGATCGATTGGGCGCTTCCTGCGATCAGGGAAACGCTCAACATGAAGTAATCAACCATAGACCCTAAAGGTTTCAGAATCTTTAGGGTCTATATATGGAGGCATCATGTACATTGGAATTCCAAAAGAAAGTAGACCCTTCGAATACCGAGTTGGTCTTTCCCCTGCCGGGGTGGAGATCCTCTCCCACCTCGGGCATCAGGTCTTCGTTGAACACGACGCGGGGGCGGGCGCCAGGTTCAAGGACCAGGAGTATGAACAGGCTGGCGCGCGCATCGCCTTTTCACCGCAGGAAGTTTTTGGACGCGCGGATATGCTGTTGAAGATAGCACGCCCCATCAAGCAGGAATTGGAGTGGCTGCAGGATGGCGCGATCCTGGCTGGTTTTTTGCATCTTGCATCCGCATCCCAGGATCAGATCGACCTGCTCTTGGAGAAGAAGATCACGGCTCTCGCGTATGAGCAGGTTACCGACGGGCAGGGCGGACGGGTCGTCCTGCGTCAGTTCAGTTTGATCTGCGGCGCGATGGTTGCCCAGATCGCAGCACGCTGGCTTCAGACCAATCGCGGCGGCAAGGGTATCATGCTGAGCGGTGTGCCCGGTGTGCCGCCTGCTGAGGCTGTGATCATTGGTGGCGGCGCAGTCGGCATGTCTGCGGCGCGGGCAATGCAGAATGCCGGAGCTCATGTGACTGTGTTGGATAAGAGCATGGCTGCGTTGGAAAACATCCATGAAAAATTGCCCGGTGTAGTGACCATGATGGCAACCCGGCGCAACATCGAGAGGGCAACGGCATTTGCCGATGTATTAGTGGGCGCGGTGCTGGTTGCGGGACAACGCGCTCCAGTGGTGGTGACGCGCGAAATGGTTCGCACCATGAAGCCACGCTCGGTCATTATCGATGTAAGCATCGACCAGGGTGGCTGTGTAGAAACCTCGCGCCCGACCATGCACGATAACCCGACGTTTATTGAGGAAAATATCGTGCATTACTGCGTGCCGAACATCGCCAGTACCGTGGCGCGTACGGCAAGCCATGTCTTTTTGAATTCAGCCATCCCTTATATCACCGAGATTGCCAACAATGGGATCGATGCTGCCATGAAGGCTGACCCTTCGATCGAAGTGGCCGTCAACACGCATCAAGGCAAACTGCTCAACCTTGTCCGGCTTGGCGGTGTGGAGGTGCAGGAATGAACGCCGCCTCTCTATATCAATCCCGTGTCACAACCGCGGCAGAGGCTGTAAAACAGTCAGTCAAGTCGGGGAACCGCATTTTTCTGACCGGCAACGTTTCGGTGCCGCTTGTCCTTTTGGAGGCCCTTGTACAACATGCCCCAAATATTCAAGGTGTTGAAATTTGCCAGGCATTGACCATTGTCGGCGGAGATTACGTCAAGCCGGAGCTGGAAGGACACCTGCGCGTTAACTCCATGTTCATCAGTGCCAATGTCCGCAAAGCTATCCAGGAAGGGCGGGCGGATTTTACTCCGGTGTTGCTTTCCGAGTTCCCACTTCTTTTCAAACGCGGTATTCTGCCGATCGATGTGGCATTAATCCATGTCTCGACCCCGGACGAGCACGGTTTTTGCAGTTTGGGCGTCGAAGTAGGCCTGACAAAGTCCGCCGCAGAATCTGCCAAGGTGATCATCGCCGAGGTCAATGACCAGATGCCCCGCACATTGGGAGATTCGTTCATCCATGTAAGCCGCCTGACCTATATTGTGCCTGTCAATTACCCGATACCGCAGCACGCAATGGGGGCTGAAGGCGATATGAACATCGTTCAGGGCATTGCCGGGCACGTCGCTTCCCTCATTCCCGACGGTGCGACCATGCAATTGGGGATCGGCTCCATTCCGGATGCAGTGTTAAAGTTCCTGATGGACAAACGTGATCTGGGAATTCATACTGA
>CAZYLM010000255.1:2721-3928 GCA_964648645.1 uncultured Anaerolinea sp. | reverse complement strand
TCCTTGTTTCCTGCGCATTGGCTCAGCCTGCTGCCCAACCCGCCGCCCCTGTATCTTCTGAACCGCCGACAGAAGCGCCTGCCGCCCCCGCTGCAACCATTGTTGTTGTTGAACCACCCGACCTGAAGCCCACCCCGACTGCCAGCCCAAACGGAGCGGTCATTTATGATGACGGCGAGAACATCCTCTCCGTCAACCCGGATACCGGTGAAACAAAAATCCTGGTCTCGCGCAAAGAGATCCAAATCCTGATCGCCGAAGACCGGTCTGTAGATTCTTATACCTATGGGCATTCCAGGCCCTTCCCCGTTGCCTTCTCACCGGATATGTCAAAAGCCCTCATCACCCTTTGCCCCAGCCTGGATGAGCGGTTGCGCTGTTTGTTCGAACAATTTGTCTATTCTTTGGAAGAAAAGACTGCCATCCGCCTGCCAACCCCGCCTGATTCGTACAGCGTGTACTGGAATTGGTCGCCAGACGGGTCACAACTCGCCGGAGCGGCCTGGGGCTACGACAAAGCCTTCTACAAGCAGACGCTTTTCTATGCAGTGGGATCCAA
Source organism: uncultured Anaerolinea sp. (assembly GCA_964648645.1). GTDB lineage: Bacteria > Chloroflexota > Anaerolineae > Anaerolineales > Villigracilaceae > Villigracilis. The sequence goes on along the minus strand of CAZYLM010000255.1, from coordinate 3,369 downwards.
TGGCGACGTACTCATTCCTCTGGATCCAATCGCCAACGAACATTGGCAGATCGCCTGGAACCCCGGCAGCAAAGCCATCCACCCGTTGACCTTTGTCACCAACTTTCGTTCGATCTACATCGATGATTCGGGGTCGGAAGAAATCCCCATCACAGGGCTCGAATGGAACGATAAGATCGAGTGTCTTTCATTCTCTCCAGATGGAAGCAAGGCGGCATTCATTGTCCGGCGCGACAAACCCAAAGACCATGATTGGGTCTACACCGCCCGCTCCAATTTTACCGATGTGACCCAGGTGACTGAATACGATATCAAATCGGAATACTTCTGCCAGATTCAATGGTCGCCCGACCAGCGCTTTATCCACATTGGGTACGAGCAGGATACAAGGGCTGAAACAGGTGTGGAGGTGGATGAAAATGCCTCCCGCCCCGGAAAACTCGTCAACCTCGAGACCTCGAGTCTTCTCGAAACTCCCAAAGATGCACAGATATGCGGCTGGACCCCTGATAACAACCTGGTGCTTGAACTTCGAGGTATTGCAGGCAATGACGGTGGTATTGAGATCGTTAATCCAATGACCTCCGAACCGGTCAGCATGCCCGCTGGTTTGCAATCGACCGTCAAACATTGCCCGGTGCGTTGGCT
>CAZYLM010000255.1:0-2621 GCA_964648645.1 uncultured Anaerolinea sp. | reverse complement strand
CGCGCAGGGTAAACGACGCGAAGACCAATGTCCTAAGCGACCACATTTGCAATTAGATATCTCAAATATATTTCTTGAATTCGAGAGGCGTGGGGGTGGGCACGCCTCTTGTTGTTCATGATCATGGAAAAAGATTCTGTCATCCCATGTGGGATCTGATACCAATCAAGCCTCTTGAATTATATTTCGCCCTTCGATTGTGATGGATAGTATAAAACACCCCTCGCGGGTATAATCGCGATGAGGTTCCTAATGGCAGATAAAAAAACGAGTCCTGAACAAGGTCGAAGGATTAGAGTCCTTGTTGCCAAGCCCGGCTTGGACGGGCATGACCGCGGTGCAAAGGTGATCGCGCGCGCCCTGCGCGATGCCGGGATGGAGGTCATTTATACCGGATTACGGCAAACCCCCGAAATGATCGCCGAAGCCGCATTGCAAGAGGATGTGGATGTAGTGGGTCTTTCGGTGCTTTCCGGTGCGCACATGGCGTTGACCCCGCGTGTGATGGAACTATTGCGAAACAACGGGCAGGGACATGTCAAGGTCTTTCTGGGCGGCATCATCCCGGATGAAGACCTGCACCGGTTGATCGAAATGGGTGTTGCAGGGGTTTATGGTCCCGGCGCAAACACCGAGGATATCATCCGCGATATAAAAAAATCCATGACGGGCTAGCCTCTACACATCGACACAGAGCCATGCTCTGTGTTTTGTTCTCAAGGAAATGAATGTCTTTTTCTCAAGCGATCCTTAACGGTGACCGCCTCTCTCTCGCCCGATTGTTGACGAAAGTGGAAAACAACACCTCCGAGGGACGTGATGCTTTAATGGAACTTTTTCCGCATACCGGCAAAGCACATCTCATTGGAGTAACTGGCGCGCCGGGCACGGGAAAATCTTCGCTGGTGAATCAACTAGCGTTGTATTACCGCAAACAAGAGGATAAACGCATCGCGATCATCGCAGTCGATCCGTCAAGTCCGTTTACGGGCGGCGCCGTGCTTGGAGACCGGGTTCGCATGCGAGACCTCTCCGGCGACCCGGGTGTGTTCATCCGCTCAATGGCTTCGCGCGGATCGCTCGGCGGGCTGGCGCAGGCAACAGCGAACATCACCCAAGTCTTCGATGCGGCAGGGTTCGACATTGTCATTGTTGAAACGGTCGGTGCAGGACAAAGTGAAGTGGATATCGCGCGCCTTGCCCACACGACCCTTGTGGTCGAAGCGCCCGGGCTGGGTGACGATATTCAAGCCATCAAAGCCGGGATCCTGGAGATCGCGGATGTCCTCGTCATCAATAAAGCGGACCGACCTGGCGTGGAAAATACCGAGAAAGCATTGAAGACCATGCTCGAATTGGCGCACCCAACGGAGCGAACGTTCAAACATCACGGTACGTATATGAATGTCTCGATCCCAAAAGACAGGAAACCATCGGCAGCCTGGATCCCGCCGATCTTGCGAACGATATCGACCGAAGGGACGGGCATCCCTGAATTAGCGGAAGCGATCGCGCGGCATGCGAGCCACCTGCGCTCGAGCGGAGAATGGAACGATCGTGAGCGGACACGGCTCGAGGTTGAGTTGGAGGCGTTGATCCGCGAAGGGCTGATGAACCACTTTAGAGAGGAAGTCCCTGCTTCGGCGTATGAAAAAGCGCTTGAGGCAGTCATCCAAAGAAAAACTTCGCCGTGGGAAGCGGCGGCAGAATTGATGAATGGAAGGAAAGCATGAGCGTCATTTATGGCAAACGCATTCGCCTGCGGGCAGTGGAGCGGGGGGATGTGGAAAAGTTCCACGAATGGGTGAACGACCCCGAGGTGACCCGCGGACTGGCGATGTACCTGCCGCTTTCAATGCAGGACGAAGAGAATTGGTTCGAAAGAATATCGAAAGCGGACCCGCACGAAAAACCCTTTGCCATCGATATCAGGAAAGGGAAGGCGTGGAAATTGATCGGCAATTGCGGCACATTCAGCATTTCGACCGTGAACCGCAGCTGTGAATTGGGGATCATGATCGGGGATAAAAGCGAATGGAACAAGGGCTACGGTGCGGAGGCAATGACGTTATTGCTCCAACACGGCTTCGAAACCTTGAACCTGAACCGCATCTTCCTGCGCGTTTATGAAGATAATGTGCGCGCGGTGCGGTCATATGAAAGAGCCGGCTTTGTCCTGGAAGGCAGGCAGAGGCAGGCGGTTTATAAACACGGAAAATACGAGGATGTCCTCTTCATGAGCGTGCTGCGTTCGGAGTGGGACTCCCGCAAAAAGGAGTAGCAGGTTCGATGCATCACGTTCATCACGATTTGAAAGTATACGGTGGGATCAAATTATTCGGCGGCACAGGCTCACCCGAGCTGGCGCATAAGATCGCGGAATACCTCGACCAGCCGTTGAGCGGGCGCGAGGTGATCGAGTTCCCGAACGAAAACCTATTCATCAAACTAAAGGGCAGCGTGCGCGGACAGGATGTATACGTCATTCAAACGACGTCCTCACCGGTTCACCGTAATTTGATGGAGTTGTTGATCATGATCCAGACCCTGCGCCTGGATTCGGCGGCGCGCATCACGGCGGTCGTGCCGTATCTTTGCTATGGGCGTTCCGATAAGAAGGA
>CAZYLM010000254.1:0-3974 GCA_964648645.1 uncultured Anaerolinea sp. | reverse complement strand
CCCCTCCCTTCTCCAACAACTCCTTCACCAACTGATCTGGCACCTGAACGGCGACTAATTCTCCTTTTACGGTGAAAACCCCATTCGCCTGGATCCACTCTTCCACCACGACCTTGCGTCCTTTCACCTCTTTCACCCGCGCGCGGACTTCGAGGATCGGTCCCATCGGTGTGGGCTTGAGATAGTCCACATGCAAGGATGCCGTGAGATAACGAAGCGGAGGTTCTGTATCCATAGTGCGGTTCTCGGCGCGATACCCCGCCGCAGCGGCAGTCCCTGTGCCATGACAGTCAATCAGTGATGCCAGCAACCCGCCGTAGACATATCCTGGAATGGCGGTGTGATATGACTTGGGCTGAAAGTGACAAACTGACTCATCTCCATCCCAATAGCTCTTGATCTGGTGACCGAGATCGTTGAGTTTGCCACACCCATAGCAGTGTGAGAGATGGTCGGGGTAGAAATCTTGAAAAGCGGGGGTGGTCATGAAAATTCCTCAATTATTGTTTTACGACTGGCGATTATCGATTAATAATTTACAAGCCGTTGATAAGACAGGCAATTTTACGTTACACATTTTCAATCACCAATCATTAATTACCTATTACCCAAAAACTCACGGCGTACTTGTAGGAGATACCACCCCAGTCAAATCCGGCGTCCCGGTTAGGGTGGCTTGCGGGGTCAGATTATCCAACACTGTAAAACGCCCAACGACCTTCCACTCGTACCCCATGAAAATCTGGACTTCATATTGACCCGCCTGCCAGCCGCCGATCGGGCTCGAGCATTCGGTATAACCTCCGATGCCACCGGTTCCCCACTCCAAACGCCAAGGTTCGGTCTCGTAACAGACCAGTTCACCACTGCGATACCAGAGCGCCGTCCATTGCACACCGGGAACCGTATTGTTGTAATCGAAGCCGCCGTACATGGTTTGGAAGGGGAGCTCGAATACCGTCTTCGGATTAACAGGGTTGACGCCATCGAATTCGGTGGAAAACTGGATCGCGGTAAAAACCGCATCCGGGTTAGGAGTGACAGGGCCGGCAAACAAGGCTTCGATTGCAACCGGCAGGAATGGGGTAAGCGTTGCGGTAGGCGTATCAGAAAAGAGAGGTGTGACCGTAAGCGTCGGCGTGAGTGTTATGGTTGGCGTTAATGTGATGGTAGGGGTAGGTGTAATGGTGGACGTCAACGACGGCGTGGCAGATGGCGGAAAAACCCTATAGATCACCTGCTCCCCGCCTGTTGGGAACCAAAATGCCAACCCGATCAAGAGAAAGGCGAAGAAGACCAATCTCCATGCTGTGGCGTTATACCGGCGCCGCAAACTGTAAAAAGAGATCCTCCGCGCTGTTTGCATATTGCGGACTGCAGCACGAAACGATAAAAACGCCCCAACGATCGCAAACAAAGCCAGGACGATCACACCTGCACGTATATCCATAACAAAATTATAGCATGCGGGCTTCAATGCCCCCTTTGGACTCCAAGGCGCGGGTGTGGTAAAAATTGCCCCATGACCAACGAACTCATTCTCCTCAAACTGGGCGGATCGCTCATCACCGATAAGGACAGGGAATACACCCCGAGGTTGGACAAACTAAGGGAGCTTTCCCTGGAAATCAAAGCGGCTCTGGACTCTGCCCCCGGCTTGTCTCTCATCCTCGGGCATGGCTCAGGCTCATTTGGCCACGTTGCCGCGAAAAAGCATGGGACGCGAAACGGCGTACAAACCAGGGAACAATGGCTCGGCTTTACCGAGGTCCGCTACCAGGCTGCAGAGTTGAACCGCTATGTTCTCCAATCCCTACTGGAAGGCGGACTCCCCGCCCTGCCTTTCCCGCCCTCCGCCTCAATGATCTCGAAAGACCGTAAAGTCATCCATCACAATATTGAAACCATTCGCCGTGCATTGTCTGTGAGCCTCCTCCCTGTGGTACAAGGCGATGTTGCCTTCGACGATTTGCTGGGTGGGACGATCCTTTCCACTGAAGATGTGTTCACATTCCTCGTCGATCAATTCCCAGTATCGAGGATTCTGCTGGCAGGCATCGAAGCCGGGGTGTGGGAAGACTTCCCAACAAGGACAAAGCTTGTGAAGCAGATCCAACTCACAGATTACGAAGCGATGCGGAGCGGCATCCAGGGGTCTGCGAGCACAGACGTCACTGGGGGGATGAAAGCCAAAGTAGAGGAAATGCTATCTCTCATCAAATCTCACCCCAGGTTGACTGCACAAATTTTTGCTGCTGAAGAATCGGGCTTTCTCACCCGAGCCCTGCAAGGTGAGAACGTAGGCACGCTCTTAACAGGCTGATATGACAAAAGAATGACGGATTGCTCTTGCAATTTTTTAAATTTACCGGATAATTGGGGTTGAATAATTATATATAATTTTCAAGGAGAACCTATGGCAACCAAAGGAAAGTCCGCTAAGAAGGGTGTAAAAGCCAAACCCCGAAAAGCCGTCAAGAAGACTGTAAAAAAGACTCTCGCGAAAACCGGAGCATTCCAACCGACAAAGTTGAAACTCCTGCGCCCGGTGCCCTCAGATATTGAGATCGCGCAAGCTGGGAAGCTAAAACCGATCAAACAGATCGCCGAAGAGCTTGGCATCAGAGAAAACGAATTGGAACTTTATGGTCCATACAAAGCCAAGATCAAGCTTGAGATCCTCGACCGCATTGGCAAGAAACCGAATGGTAAATACATCGATGTAACCGCCATCACACCTACCCCGCTCGGCGAAGGCAAAACCACCACCACGGTCGGCTTGTCGCAGGCGCTCGGTGCCCATCTCGGCAAGAAAGTCATTACTGCCATCCGCCAGCCTTCACAAGGTCCGACTTTCGGCATCAAGGGTGGCGCCGCCGGTGGCGGGTATTCACAGGTAATCCCGATGGAGGATTTTAACCTGCACCTCACCGGTGACATCCATGCCATCACTGCAGCACATAACCTTGTTGCCGCTGCGCTCGATGCGCGTGTAATGCATGAGAAAATGCAGGATGATGAAAAACTTTTCAATGCGCTTTGCCCCGTGGACAAAAAGGGCAACCGCAAGTTCTCCCCCACAATGTTGCGCCGCTTAAAGAAACTCGGCTTGAACAAAACCAATCCCAACGACCTCACCCCTGAAGAACGCTCGCGCTTTGCCCGCCTTGATATCGATGAAAAGACCATTACCTGGCGGCGCGTGATCGACATCAACGACCGCTTCCTGCGCGAAGTGGAGGTTGGGCGAGGCAAGGATGAAGCCGGTCACGAGCACATGTCCGGCTACGACATCACCGTCGCTTCCGAGATCATGGCCATCCTTGCACTGACCACCGATCTTGAAGACATGCGCGAACGCTTCGGGCGCATGGTGGTCGCTACGAACAAACGTGGCGAAGCTGTCACTGCTGAAGACCTCGGCGTTGCCGGTGCAGTCACTGTTCTGATGAAGGATGCCATCAAACCGAATCTGATGCAGACCCTCGAAGGGACCCCTGCCACTGTCCATGCCGGCCCGTTCGCTAACATTGCCCACGGACAGTCTTCGATCATTGCCGACAAGATCGCCCTCAAACTTGTTGGAAAAGATGGTTATGTTGTCACCGAATCCGGATTCGGTGCGGATATCGGCATGGAAAAATTCTTCGATATCAAATGCCGTTACTCGGGCTTGATTCCGCAGGTTGTCGTCATGGTAGCGACTGTCCGCGCGCTCAAAATGCACGGCGGCGGTCCGAAGGTGGTTGCGGGTAAACCTCTTGCTCCCGAATACACCGATGAGAACCTCGATCTGCTGAGGGCTGGCTTGCCCAACCTTGAACGGCACATACAGAACGCCCTCAAGTACGGTGTGAATGTGGTCGTAGCAGTCAACTCCTTCGCTACCGATACAAAAGCCGAAGTGGAACTGATCCGTGAAGCCGCGCTCAAGATGGGTGCAATGGATGCGGTCGTCTCCACCCACTGGTCAG
>CAZYLM010000253.1:0-3980 GCA_964648645.1 uncultured Anaerolinea sp. | reverse complement strand
ACTCCGGCGGTGCTTGGGATAATGCCAAGAAGTTGATCGAAGACGAACCCAAAGATCCTGCCAAGAATCTCGGAAAGGGATCTGAACGCCACAAGGCTGGTGTGGTAGGTGATACTGTCGGTGATCCCTTCAAGGATACCGCTGGACCTGCCCTCAACCCTATGATCAAAGTGGTGAACCTCGTGGCTGTGATTGTGGCTCCGATTGTGGTGCAATATCAAGGCTTGAATTTGGGGACCGGTGCGATCGCTGTTTTGCTCCTTGCCGTGCTCGCTTGGGCAGTGATACGCTCCAAAGCGCCCGCTCAAGCCATGGACGCAGCCATTGGCGGTCCAACGAAGACCTCCGCTTCGAAGACTAGTGTAGTAAAGAAGAAGACCACCAAAAAGTAGTACGAAATAAAACGAAAATCCCGTTCCATGGTAGTGGAATGGGATTTTTTCTTTCCCATAGGGTTATACCCCGTGTTAGAATGCGCGCATCTTCCTTTGAAAGGAATCCTGATAATGGCGGATGTAAAATCGTTTGGCGAACGTATTATTAACAGCCTGGAGAAAGTGATTGTCGGTAAGCGGCAGTCTCTTGAATTGGTGGCGATCGGTCTCTTGTGCCAGGGGCACATCCTGATCGAAGATGTGCCAGGTGTTGGGAAAACTGTACTTGCGCGCAGCCTTGCCCGGTCGTTGGATTGTGTTTTCAACCGGATTCAATTTACACCGGACATGCTCCCAAGCGATGTGACAGGTATTTCGATCTATAACCAGCAAAAGAATGAGTTTGAATTTCGTCCGGGTCCCATCATTGGGCAGGTGATTCTCGCGGATGAGATCAACCGTGCAACGCCAAAGACGCAGGCGGCTCTATTGGAGGCGATGGAGGAAAGGCAGGTGACCGTTGACGGAATTACCCACGCCATGCCAAAGCCTTATATCGTTCTTGCCACTCAAAATCCGATCGAATATGAAGGGACATTTCCGCTGCCGGAAGCACAATTGGATCGCTTCCTGCTACGGATGCGGCTCGGATACCCCAACATCAACGATGAGATCCGCGTTATGGAAGACCAGCAACTTCAGCATCCACTTGAGGCACTGACCCCTGTTGCAACAGGACCTGAGGTTGTTGAAATGGGGGGGGCGATCCGTCAGGTCTTTCTTTCGAATGCTGTGAAGCGTTATATTGTCGAACTCAGTACCCGCACCCGACAAAGCCAGGATGTATACCTTGGTGCAAGTCCTCGCGGAAGTTTATTTCTTTCGCGTGCCGCACAGGCACGGGCTGCCTTGCATGGGCGCGATCACGTTCTGCCCGATGACGTCAAGGCATTGGCTGTGCCCGTCCTTGCCCACCGCATCATTGTCAGTGCAGCTGCCCGCCTCAGGGACCTGGGTTCGGACCGCATCGTTCAAGAGATCGTTACCTCCACGCCGGTTCCCGGGGGGACCTACGAAGCTGCTGCCAGGGATAAATAGTCATGAAAGCAGGGCGGACCTTAATCGCCTTGATGTTCATTGTCGGCATCGTAGGGGTGTTTGTGAATGGCGCGGCTGTATATTCGCGCCTTTTGTACAGCAGTCTGTTGGTCGCATTTATCGCCTGGGCGTGGACCTTTTGGGTGAAACGCGGGCTCGCCTTCGAAAGAAGCTCACGTGAGTTGCGCGCAAATGTTGGCGATGTCTTGGAGGAGAGTTTTAAACTCACCAATCGCGGACGTTTACCGGTTCCCTGGATCGAAGTCATCAACCGGTCGGGCATTCCCTTTGCGGCAGGCTCTCGGCTCTTTACACTTGTCATGGGGCGCCAGCATCGAAGTTATACTGCCCGTACCTGGCTGACCCGTCGGGGAAGTTTTCAACTGGGGCCTACACAGGTCAATGCAGGCGACCCTTTCGGGTTGTTCGCCACAGGCAGGGAATTCCAATCGCGCGAGACCCTCGTTGTATTTCCGATGATCCATGAGATCCAATCGTTTTACTCCCCGAAGGGCATGTTGACGGGTGGACCAGTCATTCGTAGAAAATCGACGGATATCACACCGCATGCCGCAGGTGTTCGTGAATATGTTCCGGGCGATGCCATGAAACGCATTCACTGGCCCACCAGCGCGCGGCGTGGCCGTTTGATGGTCAAGGAGTTCGAACAGGATCCCCAGTCTGAGATTTGGATCTATCTTGATGCTCAAAAAGCAATTCACCATCAGATGGCGCATAAACAGGAGGAGCTTCCAGCCCATTCGATGTTGTTGATGAAACGCCCCAAGATCGAGTTGCCACCTTCTACGCTCGAATACTCGGTTAGCATAGCAGCTTCGCTTGCGCATTATTTCATTCGGCAGGGTCGGGCTGTCGGGTTGGTCAGTGCAGGACAGACGTTAACCGTGCTGCCTGCCGAACGTAGTGAAAGACAGGAGGCGAAGATCTTGGAGACGCTCGCCTTCATTTCATCGGATGGGAGTCTCTCGCTGGGCGGTCTGGTCGCAACCCAATCGGCTTTGCTTCCCCAGGGATCCAGCGTTATCCTTGTTACGCCAACTACCCGACCCGAACTTCTTCAGGCAGTGGATGAATTATTGCGAAGATTCCTTTCACCGGTTGTTGTATTATTGGATGCGAAATCCTTCGGCGGTCCAACGAACCCTTCGGAACTGATTACATCGTTACGTGAGAGACGCGTGCCAGTGCTCACTATAGCTTATGGTGATGACCTTCCTTCTGCTCTTTCTGCGATTTCCCCTAAATTTTCCCTTCAGGATTTTCCCGCATGGCAATCACCCCCATCATACCCATCGACCTGACGTTTCAAGGTAAGACCCAGGCAATCGCCTCCTATCTGATCCGGGGATCGGACGCGGTGGTTTTGATCGAGTCCGGACCCGGTTCGACTCTTTCCGCGCTCGAAGCTGGTTTGGCAAAAGAAGGTTTATCTCCTCGCGATGTGACCCACCTTCTGCTTACGCACATTCACCTCGACCATGCCGGGGCAGCTGGATGGCTGTCACAACAAGGTGCGGAGGTCTATGTTCACCCTATCGGCGCTCCGCACATGCTGAACCCTGAAAAACTGATCGCCAGCGCAACCCGCATATATGGAGATAAGATGGATCAGCTCTGGGGTGAGTTCCTGCCTGTAGCGCAGGGTCAACTCAAAGTCCCGAACGATGCGGAAGAGATCATCATCGGTAATTTGAGATTTCTACCTGTCAACACCCCGGGTCACGCTGAGCATCATTATTCCTACGTTTTCGAAGATGTTTGCTTCAGCGGTGACGTAGGTGGGGTGCGCATTCCTGGTTTCCAATATTTGCGAGCGCCCATGCCCCCCCCTGAGTTGCATTTCGGGAGATGGCGTGCATCCCTGACACGATTGAAGGAGATGAAGTTCTCGCGCATCGCCCCGACCCATTTCGGCATTTATGAGGATGTAGACTGGCATTTGCAATCCCTCGATGATACGTTATCGGCAATGGAACGCTGGCTTGAAACGGTCATGTCTCACGAGCCTTCCATCGAGGAATTGCGACAGGAATTTACCCAGTATATGGAGGATGAGAGCCGGGAGAAGAACCTCAGTATGGATGTGATCCGGGCTTATTCGCTCTCGAATCCGGTGGGGATGAGCGCCGATGGGCTGATGCGCTATTGGAAGAAGGTACGCATGGCGTAATTTGTCATATAGTTTGAGTGATGCTTTAGAGGTGGCAAAAACGGTCGATGAAGATATACTTGGGCTGGACAGTAATTAAACAAGCCTGTACGCTTGTTTTACTTCGATCAAGGAGTATTGATGAAGGACTTTATTGCAATTTCCGATTTCTCGTCTGAGGAAATTCAAGATCTGCTCGACCTGGCGGCAAAACTCAAGAAGAAATACTTCAAAAAAGGAAATAAACCCATCTTTAAAGGAAAAGTGCTGGGGATGATCTTTCAGAAACCCAGCCTGCGCACGCGCGTATCCTTCGACATGGCAATGCGCCATTGCGG
>CAZYLM010000252.1:0-3981 GCA_964648645.1 uncultured Anaerolinea sp. | reverse complement strand
ACCCACCAAAGGATCTGACAATGGCATTAAGCCAGGTGGTTGCCCCCCAGATGAATGAAGCGAGAGAAAGCAGTTTTGTTCGTGAATATCGGTCGTACAGATATCCCCAGATCGGATATAACACAGTGGCGACGATAAGCGCGCCTGAATTCACCAACCCCCATTGCGTATTGGTAATATTGAAATCGCTGCTGATCTGCACCTGGAGCGAACCGATCATCAATTTATCAGTTTGGTGCAGGAGCATAAAGAAAAAGAAAACAACGACAACGAACCAGCGATAACGTGATTGATGCTCCGACATGAACGATTCTCCGATATGTGATTTTCGATTTTGGATTTCAGAATGACGATTTTCGAATTACGGATTATTCATTACGCATTGCAAATTTCTACCCATCTTCCGAAATGATTTCCTGCGCCAGCGTTTTTAGCTCGTCTGGATTTGAAACCTTCGCCGAATTAAAATATTGTTCCAACAGATCGAGCGGACCCAGGCTGCTGACCGCCTGCCCTTCGTCGATGCGCGTTCGGGATAGGAGTTGCGGGCGTTTGACGAAATGGAATTCGAAGGCATCTACGGCATGTTTTCTCAGTGCAGACTCATCGATCAGCGAATCCCATTCGCGCGGGTATTCGACAATGAGCCGGACGATCGCCCCGGACATGTCTTTCGGATTGGGTAATCTCTTTTTGAGGATTTCGGTCACCTGCTCACTGGATTCAAGCATGACCCGGCAATCGATGAACTTCCTGACATCTGTAAGTTCCACCCACTCGACCTTTGTATCTTTCCCCTTATCGACCTCAGCAATTACAAAGAAGCGCTCCTCCTTCATCTCTCCAAAGTCGACCCGTTCGATGGACCCGGGGTAGATGACGGGAGGCTGGCTGCCTTCGTTCACATCCTGAGGCTTATGGATGTGCCCCATCGCCACATAATTGAGTTTGGGGTTCTTTACAAGTGAGCCGGTCAATACAAGGTCGTTGCCGAGCATCACAAGTCTTTCACCGCCAAACTTCGCCCCCTCAATGGAGGCGTGCGCCGTCAGGATAACGGGCAGAAATGGATCGCACTCCTCGATATAACCGGAGATCAGTTCGCCAATATTTTCTTCGATGCGGCTGAACGCCTGCATAGAATCTGTCTCGCCAGTGGCTGCCATAAAACTGGACCTCGAAATCCACGGCATGGCTATGACTTGAACTGACAAATCCCAAAGATTTTCAGGCTTCAATAATTCAGGAGCGTCTAATACCTTTACATAAGGCACCTGCAGGGTATTGAACTCCTGCAAGGCATGAGCGCGCCCGATGGCGGGAGAAATATCGTGATTGCCAACAAGCAACAGGGTCGGGATCTTCGCCTGTGATAACCGCATGATACGCTTGCCCCACTCGCGTTGAAAGGTCGGGGCCGGTGAACGATCTTTGTAAGCGTCTCCTGCAAAGATGACCATATCCACCCCGCGCTCAATGGCAGCATCTACGATGGTATCGAGCGATTTGAGGAAATCCAGCACACGCAGGGGAAGACCCGTCACAGGGTCATGCCGCCCGTAGTTCGCCATGTCAATATGCGCATCTGCAAAATGGAGGATCTTCATCTGCGGGGCATTATATCGTGCCGAAGGAAAACCCGGGCATTCTCTGCGGATTAAAGAATTGCACACAAAGCACGCGTTAAGTATAATTGGAACATTTGAACGGGTTCGCAAAGTTGTAAACTTATGAGTGTCACCTTTCGGAACGGCATAGATGCATTGAACGCGGGCAACAAGGAAGAAGCCCGCAGGATTTTCCTTGCCTATGTCAACCGTCATCCCGAAAATGAGAACGGGTGGACATGGATGTATCATGCCGCGCGCAACGATACCGAGCGCATCCATTGCCTGGAAAGAATCCTCCAGATCTCGCCATCGAACCTGAGGGCACAGCGGCTACTAAAAAAGTTGAAACGCCCGGGAGTGTTCTCATTCTTTTCCACACCTGGTGTTCAGTTTCTCGGCGTGGCAGGCTTCCTCGTTCTGTTTTCTGTTTTCCTTGTGTCTTCCGTCCTTGCTGCACCGCTGGTGTTTCAAGAAGCACAGCCCGCAGATGCGTCGGATGTGAAAGCGGATCCCACTGCAATTGAAATTACCCCTCTCGTCATCCCAACGAGTACAGCCACCCTGGCATTATCCGCACCTGGGGTGGGTTTTTCGCCTGCCACATCAACACCTGCCCCAACCCTGACGGTGGAGAGCCACGTTTTACCATCCGCCACACCCCAGCCGACTGCCACACTCGAAAATGTTACCGTCGCGAAAATCGATCCGGTGGATTGGCGTGAATGGCCCATCGTCCCCAGTTTCTCCCCGCGGGCAAAACAAATCCTCGCAGGGGTGCAATCGAATCAAAACCTCGATCCTCATACCTTTAGCAAGGTTGGCGATTGTCAAATGACATCCGGGACGTTCCTCGCAGGATATGTTAACGGGAAATATGAAGCCCCTGATACAGCCGCCGATACGATTGCATGGTTTGCAGACAGCATGCTCGCAGACAATATCACTGCGGTGAATGGGTATGGCATCAATACGGTGCTTGACCCCGCATACGCCTTGAAAAAGGGGAACAAGCAGTGCCTTGCCGGTGAAACGCCGTTGGATTGTGAACTCCGTACGCGCAGGCCCACCATTGTCATGATCGGCATGGGCACAAACTGGATCCCCCACGCGGAACAAAGTTTCGAAAAGCATCTCAGGAATGTTGTGGATACCGTGCTAAAGACCGGCGCGCTGCCCATCCTCGCCACCAAAGCCGATAATGTGGAAGGCGATTGGAAGTTGAACCAAGCAATTGCCCAGGTCGCTTATGACTATGACCTGCCGCTGGTCAACGTCTGGTTATCGGTTCAGGACCTCCCCGGGCGGGGAATCGAGAGGCGGGTCTATCTCACCGGCGATGGTTGGATGCGCCGGAATGCCGCCTGGCTTGCCACCCTGCAAACCGTCCATTTCCAAATCGCCAAATGACAGATGATGGGACTAAGTTCAAAAGGAGCCAAGGCTAAAGAACAGCCAATGGATAGACCATGATTCACAGGAAACTTCAGGCGGTATTTTTCGCCATCCTTTTGATAACCGCCTGCCAGGCCTCACCCACTGAACCCGCGGCACTCATTGGATCACCACAAAAAGAACCAGCCTATGTAGCAACATCTACACTCGCTCCGACCACAACCTCAACCGCGGAATCTCCATCCCCCACACCAAATTATTCTCCGACCCCAGATACCCGCCTGACCTCCCATTATTGGCGGGAGTGGCCTGTCGTGCCAGCCTTGTCGGTGTATGCCCAGACCATCCTCGCCAACGCGCTTCAAGAGGGCCGGCTCGATCCGCATACCTTCAGCAAAGTCGGCGACTGCCAGATGACATCGGACACTTTTTTGGGTGGGTACGCTTTGGGGAAGTATCCCATCCCGGATGGACATGAGGCGACAGTCGAATGGTTTTCCATCAGTATGACCTCTGAAAGCGTCACTGCTGAAAAGGGATTGGGTATCAGTTCCGTTCTGAACCCGATGTTCGGTTTTGGAGCGGGATACAAACAATGCAAGCGAAACGAATCTCCCATCGACTGCGAACTACGCACGCGCAAGCCCGCCGTTGTATTGATCGGCATGGGCACGAACTGGATCCCCAACGCAGAGGTTAAGTTCGATCAATACCTGCGTGAGGTCGTTGATACGATCATCAATGACGGGGCACTTCCCATCCTTGCCACCAAGGCGGATAACGTGGAGGAGGATTGGATGCTAAATGAGACCATCGTCCAGGTCGCTTATGAATATGACCTGCCGCTTGTCAACGTCTGGAGGTCTGTGCAGGACCTGCCAGGTCGGGGCATCGAACGGAAGATCTATCTCACCCCTGACGGCTGGCTGCGCCGCAACGAAGCCTGGCTTAAGACATTAAGTCTGGTCCAGGCGGAATT
>CAZYLM010000251.1:0-4001 GCA_964648645.1 uncultured Anaerolinea sp. | reverse complement strand
TCGATGGGCGGAACCAATGCCACCGAAAATATAATACCGAGAAAGAGTCCAAAAGAGATGCTAAATTCCGGCATGCCGCGGTGTATCAAACCTGATAGCAAACCCACAAATGTCAAAATCCAGAGAACAGTGCTAGCAAAGTCATTACGGTCATGCTTCATCATTAGAAAGCTGAACGCGCCCCTTGATGCGATAAAGTAATCCGCGTATGCCCCGGCGACTCCCTTCAGGAACTGAGCCGGGTTTTCGCGGATCATCTTGAATGTTAATTCGTAGATCTCGCCTGTGCTGGCGCCGGGATGGTCTATTGCGATCTGCTCCCATCCCTTGTTCCCGACTGCAATGCCATACAACGTAAAGGAATAATTGGAAAATGTGGAAGATGTGGACGCATTGACGAATTTCGCAAGAGCCAGGTTCGCGGCCATACCTGTTGCCACAACCAGGGTTGCATAAACCAATGGACGCCAAATACCCCGCTCGCTCCGAAAGGTTAGTCCCGCCCACACAACCAGGGTTGGCAGAATAAAAAATGCACCTGCCCTGGCATTAAGCGCGGTTGTTAAAAGGAGTAATCCACAAAGGAAGAGATTTAATTTCTTTGCAGCCGCGCCACGGAGGAGAAACACGAGAGCAAGGTTGCCGAGGCAGAAGCCCAAATTTTCGGTTAGGAGCGTGCCTGCAAAGCGCCGGTAAAACATGTAACCAACAACGAGAAAAAGTGCCGCTGCGAGTCCACTTTTCAAAGTACGCCGGACTTCAACCGCCGCAATATATATGGAGATCGTGTTGAGCATCACCAGAACCATTAACGCCATTTGCAAATTGCCACCCACTACCATCATGATCGTCGAAAGAAAGGAAGTGAATATAGGGCGGTACGCCGATGTAAATTCCAAAGAAAAACCGTTCAGAAGGTTTTGTGCGCCTTGGTAATATTCATTTGCATCGCGCATTGGTAAAAGACCGCCGAGGGTTGAGTAATAATCGGCGGTCTGCCATTTGTAAAGCAAGGGCATAAAGAACAATGCCAGCGTAAGGGTAAAGGTTACTGCATTACCGGCAAACCCTTTGAGGTTGAATAAAACTGCAAGAATGACGAGGAGAAAAAGGATGCGATCCAACCCAAACTCGTAAAATACCCGGGTGAATTCGACACTGGGTGGCGCAATAAATAACGATGCGATAAATGCGAGGGAGAGGGCGGCTATGCCTGCCAGTCGAAGTCCGTTTTTTGGGGAATACTGCATGATTGGATAATTCTCCGCCGCAGGCTGGGAGGGAAGCCCGCAGCAGATTGATTTTACTTGAAGCGGATGGAAAAATTGACTACTGCGTTTCGTAAATTACAGTTCCACCCTGTTGGAAAATTGGTAGGAGGTGGAGGGCAAACTTCTCCTCATTTACAGGCACGGCGGCCCGCTCCAAGTTCCCAATAAATATATACCGGATGTTGTATTTCTTGATGACAGCTTGTGCTTCCTCCCAGCGGGCGGTCGAGTACAGCGTCATAATATCATTTTCACGGGATCCATGAAGTTCATAACCACCGCGCCACTGTGCCTCGTGGCCGGGCCAGCCAAGGACGGTGGGATAACCTGTAAAGGTGGAAATCCTCGCGTAATAACTATAGCTTCCGCCCACCGCTTCAGCGACAACCCCCTCAGGCTGGGCAAGAAGGAATTGGATCCCAGCAGCATCTTCGGGACTATCGCGCTGGATGCGGGCAAAATCGTCAAGGTTGTAACCGGCGGCGGGTCTGAAATTCTCGGTCTTCGTCATCAAACCAAGGACGGGATAGAGCAATCCGCAGAAAATTACCAACCCAGTCAGAAGGCGAAAACCGACGTTCCCGAGTGTGAATCCACGCAGGGACTGGGAGAGGTAGCCGACGCCAAATGCGGCTACAAGGCTCCATAACATCCACGCTTGATAGTAAAACTTGAAGACGGTGTTGATGCGATAGCCGAACTGGTCGCGCAGGAAAACGAATTCAGGGGCCAAGACGAGAAGGCAGCCTAGCGTGAGGAGAAGGAGGGGAAATTGATTGACAATTGACGATATACGATTGGTAACTGACGAGTGGTGATTGGTGAATGCAGCGTCTGCATCAGTTATGTTTAAATCATCATGCGGAAAGAGCAATGCCAGGGTTGGGATTAAGACCGCAAGCAAGGTGATCAAACTGCCGATATGATCCAGCCGACGGAGGGAAGTGGCACCGAGGAATTGTATGGCGGTCATATTGTAGGATGCAAGCAAGCCTGCCACAAATTCCCGTTCTGTTATCGAAGCACCCAACCCAAGCAGGAGGACGAGAAGAACAAGTGTCAATGTAACACCAAGCCCGATGAGGAATCCCAGCTTCCAATTCGGACGAGCCGTGCCCTTCCTCCACAGATGAAGAAGAAAGCAAAAGATCGGGATGAGGAGGGTCCCCCACATCACCCAGAAGTGCATACCGCGTGTGGGGTACATGAAGTTTGGAATGACCCCGCCTGCTTGTGAAGAGAATCCGAGATAAAAGGGAAGATAAAGGAGTAATGAAAAGGCACCAAGCGGAATACCGAGGAAAAATAGATCTTCGAGGCGCGAGCCGCTCCAGCCATATTCGTTTGCCCGCCAAAGGATATATGCTGAGACGATCAATCCGGTAGCGATGAGGATATCCCAGGTGTTGAGGAAGGCAAGCCCGCCCAGAGTAAGCGCAGCGAAGATAAACCCGGCGGGGTTTATGTCGAGTGTAACGCCAAGGAAGCTGACCTCGCGGTCTTTCCAAGCACCGAGAAAAATGTTCAACGCGACAGAGACTGCGAGCAAGCCGAAAGGAATCGCCAAAACGTGCGGGTGCAGGTCGCCAAGCAGGAAAGAGAAAAAAGGAAATTCATCGATCACTTCGCGGTGTCCGCCGAGCATGTCATAATCCTGGATCACGCGTGAGGCGCGCCACCACCACAGATAACGATCTGGCATCCAGCCCAATGGTTCAGCGGGCGGCAGGGAGAGCTCCTTCATATCGAGCCATGTCCAAAAGTTGCTGGTGAACGCCCCTGAAGAGTCCTTTGTCCAAAACAACCCAAGACGATGAAGAACTTCCAGCAGGGCTTCAAAATTGGAAACCAATAGGAGGAAGAGAGGAGCGAGCAGGGAATTTGCGATGCTTCGACCGTGGTCAGCACGAGTTTTCGATTTACGATCTTCGGTCGCGGATTGTGAAAGCAGGTTGTATACGATACCAAACGAACCGCTGGCGCCGAGAGCAAAGACAAGCGGGGTCATCAGGTTGTGCGCCATGCTGCCGGGTATGGAGGCGATGCGGGCAAGCATGGCGGTCAAAACATAGCCAAAGTAGTAATAGGAAATGGCGTATCCCGAAAGCCAAGCATCCTGCGGCGGAAATGTCTCTGAACGCAGAATGGAATTGATGAACATTAATTCCATCGGTTTCTCTGTGCTGGCAAGTTCCGGGTTGGCGGAACGAACGAAGGCGAGGAATGCGAACACGAGCAGGAAAAGGAGCTCGGTGGTGAAAATAAGAAGTTTGTTGCCGCGCAGGAAAGCAATCAGTGACGAGTGATCAGTAACCAGTGACCAGACGCTCAGGGCGATGAGAACCGCAAGCGCGAGCAGGATACCGCCAAGGTCGTTGCGGGACATGCCAAGGGAAGTGAACATCCAGAAGAGATAGCCCCAGAGCAGGAGGCCAGCTGTGCGCGAGAGTGTATATCCGCGGTCGGGAAGGGCGGGGAAAAGACGATATGCAAGCGGAAAGGTCAGCAAGCAAAGCAGAGAAAGGAAAAAATACCAGATGAAAAATGCGGTCATGAGTGGTCGATCACCTTCACCATTCGATAATAGCCAAGAATTCGATTTGAGTCTTCGACGGTTTCAACGATCTGATAGCCGATCCGTTGGTATAAACGCAGAGCGTTTTGATTATACGAGCCGACGATCAACGAGGTTTTCAGCAACCCAGCTTCGATGGCTGTTTTTTCGGCGAA
>CAZYLM010000250.1:0-4031 GCA_964648645.1 uncultured Anaerolinea sp. | reverse complement strand
TCCCTCATTCAGGATGCAAAAACGCTATTCAACGTCCACCTCTCGGCGCGGCAGGTGGTGGCACTTGTGAATTACGAAAAAGAGCTGCTCGAGTGGAACAGCAAGTTCAACCTGACCGCCATCCGCGACGTGGGATCAATTCGCTCGAAGCATTTTCTGGATTCGCTCTCTTGTGTGCTGGCATGGAAAGCCAACCCTCCGCGCCGCCTGGTGGATTTGGGAACCGGTGCGGGGTTTCCCGGCATCCCTTTGAAGATTCTGTATCCCGCCATGCACGTCACACTGGTTGAATCGGTTGGCAAGAAAGCCAAGTTCTGCCAGCATGTGATCAAGACCCTGGGCTTGGAAGATATCGAGGTAATTCACGCCCGCGCCGAGGATGTGGGACAAAACCCAGAGCATCGTGAGACGTATGATTGGGCTGTTGCGCGCGCTGTTGCGAATCTAAACATTCTGAGCGAATACCTGCTGCCTTTTGTCAAACTAGGGGGGACGATGCTTGCCCAAAAAGGCGAAAGCGGACCCGCCGAGGCGCAGTCCGCTGAAAAAGCTATGAAGTTACTGGGCGGCAAGTTGAAACAGTTGATTCCTGTCCATCTGCCTGGCGTAGCGGATGACCGCTATCTTGTGCTGGTTGATAAAGTCGCCGCTACCCCGCCGAAATATCCGCGCAAGGCGGGTATTCCAATGAAGACGCCTTTGTAACAGGGTGATCTATTTCGGCTTGTCGAACCAGAGGCATGCCAGCAAAAATACTTCAGACGCCTTGGCATAATACCCGATCGCACTTGTGGTTCCCGCCACGAATTGTTTGTTCCCCATGATGACCCATAAGACGATGGTCAGTATGGTATATCCCACCAAACCCCACCAGACCATCTTATGCCGTTGTTGAAAGAAGGCGATCGGCAGGAAGTACGCTCCCAGCAATCCCAGATAGCCGAGTCCGTTCAGGGTAAAGCCGATATCGGGAAATAATACAAGGTGGAAGTATGCAGCCAGCAAAGACCCGAGGATGATCCCATAGTGCTTGAGTTCCAGTTTCATATTTTCTTCTCCTTTGGTGAGTTGAGTCAGGATGACGACTGAGACATAGACGATACCTAAGGCTCCCTCCCTTACCATGCCCCATCGGTGAATTGATTAACAAATAGGGCAAGTGAGAGTACAATACAAATAATCAAATTTCCCCCCGCCGTGATTCGGCGGGTACCTTTAATCACTTTAAGGAGAATCCCCATGTATCACACGATCATAATCGCAGGCAACGTCGGTAAAGACCCCGAAATGCGCTACACACCGACGGGTCAGGCGGTCACTTCGTTTTCGGTTGCCACCAGCAGGCAGTACACCGCCGGGAACGGAGAACAAATCAAAGAGACCATCTGGTTCCGCGTTTCTGCCTGGGGTAAGACTGCTGAAGCCTGTAATCAATATCTCAAAAAAGGCGCCAAAGTATTGATCGAAGGACGCCTGACACCCGATAAAGCCACCGGCGGTCCGCGCATATGGACCAAGCAGGATGGCAGCGCAGGCGCTTCTTTCGAGGTCACTGCCCAGACCGTGCGCTTCCTTTCCTCTCGTTCTGAAGGTGAGTCGGGTCCCATTGCATCGGGCGGCGGTATGGAAATGGCCGAGCTCCCGCCCGAAGACGATATCCCGTTCTAACAAATTTATAGACCCTAAAGGTCTTCAAGACCTTTAGGGTTTCAATAAAAAAACGATATGACCACTCCCCAAACCCCTCCCAAGCCAACCGGTCCTGTGATCGAGCTTCCGCCCGGTGTGGAACCGCTATACGTCAACCTGGCGCGCATTGCCCACTCGGCCTCAGACATCGTCATCGACTTTGCACACCTCATGCCCGGTGAGCCGCGTGCGCGGATCCGTTCGCGGGTGGTCATGACCCCGCTTAACGCAAAACTTTTATTGAAGGCACTTACTGAAAACATCGCCAGATACGAATCCACCTACGGTGAGATTCAAGTCCCCGTCAACTCCACGCTTGCCGATAATCTCTTTCGCCCGTATCAGCAGCCGCCCGAACCGCCTAAAGAGTGAACATGCACAAGCTCGAATCCATCGCCGACCAGATTCGGAAGAATTTCGACTCTCGCACCACCGCCCGTGAACAGGCGCTTGCCCATGCACGGCAGCTTACCCGCGCCTGTTCGCTCGCCATCCGCGCCGTTCATCGCGACGACATCGAAACCATGCAGGCGCAATTGAATGAGGCGCGTCAGCTTGCAGATGTGCTACGTACGTCCCTTGCTTCCCATCCAGACCTGTATCATGCAGGGTACACGCAGGATGCGTTGAAGGAATACGTGGAGGCGAACGTCACCTGCGCTTTGATCCGGAACCTGCCGCTTCCGACTCCGGAGGAGCTGATCGTCGAACCTGCGACCTTTCTCAACGGGTTGGCGGAGGTGGTCGGTGAACTTCGCCGCCGCACAATGGACATCCTGCGTCACGGCTATTCCAGCGAGGCAGAGCGGCTGCTCGGTGTAATGGATGAGATCTACTCCGTGCTGGTCACCATGGATTACCCCGACGCCATCACCAACGGCTTGCGGCGTCAGACCGATTTGGCGCGCGGCATTATCGAAAAGACCCGCGGCGACATCACCTTTAGCCTGCGCGGCGGTCATTTGGAAAAAGCCATCGGGAATTTGATCCAGCAATTGAACGGCGGGCAGGCTCCGGGTCCCGATGGAGGCGAGCCTTTATCCATCCTGGACGAGGATGATTGATCCATGGCAGCCAAAGGCGGACGGCGCTATCCCCTGGTCATATTTACTCACATGATGAACCGCTGGTGGACAGCGGTCTTCACGCTAGGTCTTGCAATGCTTGGGCTTGCCTGGTTGATCCGCTGGTGGGGCTTCGAGCAGTGGCGTTGGATGACGTTCGTGGTATTGGGGCTGTTCACCTCGATGGCGGGCATCGTCATGCGGCTGATCCGCAAGAGCGCATACGTTCAGCCTTTCAAGGACCACCTTCATTTGGTAACGCCCTTTTTGCGCCTGAACATTTCATACAAACGTTTTCTCCGCACCGGGACGGCTAATATGGGTTCGCTCTTTCCGCCCAAAAACCTGCGCGGTTCCCTGCAGGATATTGTTGAGCCGCTTGCCAAGATGACCGCAATTGTCATCGATGTGAAGTCGCTACCCATGTCGCAAAATATGTTGAAGCTTTTCCTGTCACCGCTCTTCTTCAAGGATAAGTCGCCTCATATCGTCATCCTTGTTGCTGAATGGATGCGCTTCAGCGCCGAGATGGATAGCCTGCGTCACGGCGGCGGTGATACCCCCAAGGTGGAGCACCGCAAGAATATCTCCATCCTCTCGAAGTTGCCGAAAAAATAAATAAGGACTCCAACGTCTCCCGACGTTGGAAATATTATCCGAAGTCAGGAGACTTCGGACTCCCTGAACCCCCATGAATATATATTTTGCCTGTTCCATCACTGGCGGGCGCGAACTCGAAGGATTTTATGCCCGGTTCGTCGCCGCACTAGAAGCGCAGGGGCATATCATCCCCACCTCACATCTTGCCCGCTCCGAAGCGATGGAAGGAGAACGGGCGTTGACCCCGCGTGATGTCTATGAGCGCGATGTGAAATGGGTTCGTGAATGCGACGTTTTGATCGCGGAAGTAAGTGTGCCGTCGCACGGGGTGGGGTATGAGATCGGGTATGCCCTCGCCAGCGGGAAACCCGTCCTTTGCATTTATCAGGATGGGAGGCGTGTCTCGAAGATGATCACAGGCAACCCCGACCCTGCCCTCCATGTCATCTCCTATTCAACTTTTGAAGATGCGCTCGCCCTCGCAGAGGAGTTTCTGGGCGCATCGTGATATTCATGCGCTTCATCATGCCGTAACGGTGACATATTTCGATGCTCAAAACACGTGATTTCGGATAATATCGAACATGGAGACGGTTGCAGACACCTCCAACACAAAGATCCCAGTCTCCTCCTTTGGCGAAAGCTGACGCCGGGTGAACAGCCCGGCGTCAGCATTTT
>CAZYLM010000249.1:0-4106 GCA_964648645.1 uncultured Anaerolinea sp. | reverse complement strand
TTTGCGCTTGCCATTGTGGTGCAGATGACGCGCATCCAGAACAGCCCCGAGGCGGAGATCTTCCGCCAACAGTCTGAAGCTTACGCCTACGAATATCGAACCTTTTATCCAAATCGCGGTGAGATCTATGACCGGAAGGGGAGGTTGCTGGCGGGTGAGAAGATCATCTACGAGATCGGCGTGGACCTGACCGTTATGACTGACCCGCATGCAATTTCATATGCTGTGGCCGATACCCTGGGCATGGATTACGACGGTCTGATGGATGTCATCCAGAACCCACCGGAAGGCGTTTCCTATCTCATCCTTGCTGATTATGTCGATGCTCCGCAAGCGCATTATCTTCAGGAATTGAAGAAAGCGTTAAACGAAGAAGCTCCTGAAGGATCTGTAGGAGGGTTGGCTGGTCTTCAATTCAAACCGCATCCCGAACGCAGCTATCCCGAGGATGCACTTGGTTCGAATATCCTTGGATTCGTCAGCCGTGAAGGAACGGGCTACTTTGGCGTGGAGGAAAAATATGACTCCCTTCTGGCGGGCAACTCAGTCACCGTACTGGTGCCGACCGATCCCAATAAGGCTTTTGAGATTCCGCATGCGCCTGACGGTACAACCTTGATCTTAACCATCGACCGAGACTTGCAAGCTGCTGCCGAGGATATCCTCGATTCCGCGCTGGGCGAATACGGTGCGCAAGACGGGGTCATCGCCATTATGAATCCGCAGACCGGTGAAATATATGCCATGGCGGTCTCACGCCGGATGAATCTGAATAATTTTTGGAATTACGGCGCAATTTATTCCAATGCTACTGAGTTCAATCCCGTGATTTCCACAACGTACGAACCCGGCTCGGTCATGAAAGTCCTGACGATGGCAGCGGCTTTGGACACTGGCACAGTCACACCAGAAACCACTTATCTCGATACCGGGTCCATCCTTGTAGGCGGCGTCACTGTACAAAATTGGGACCGCAACCCATGGGGTTTGCAGAACATGGTCGGTTGTTTACAGCATTCATTAAACGTTTGCATGGTCACTCTTTCCACCCAAATGGGTGCGGGTACGTTTTATGATTATATGGACGCGTTTGGCGTCGGGCATCTCACGGGTGTGGACCTCGCTTATGAAGCGCCGGGCAGACTTAAGGTCCCGGGCGATGCGGATTGGTACCCCGTAGACCTTGGTACGAACGCTTTCGGGCAAGGCGTTGCTGTTACTCCAATTCAAATGATGTCGGCCATCTCCGCAGTTACAAACAAAGGGCGCATGGTGATCCCGCATGTGTTGTATGCCATGGTGCGAGATGGACGCCAGCATGAGGTCCCTGAACAGTTTGGCGCATCACCCATCTCGGAACAGACTGCTGCAACATTAAATGAAATGCTTGCTGTTTCGCTCGAACAGGAATCATCACTTGCCCTCGTTCCGGGGTATCGCGTTGCAGGTAAGACCGGTACCGCACAAATCCCGGTTAACGGTTTCTATGACGGAAGTCAGACGAACGCTTCGTTCATCGGTTGGGGTCCCGTAGATGATCCACAGTTCATGATCTACGTCTGGCTTGAACGCCCGAGCACCTCGCCCTGGAGCTCAGAGACCGCCGCCCCCGTATTTGCTGAAATGGCTAAACGTACGGTCATTCTTTTGGATATTCCCCCGGATTCCATCCGGCAGCAATTTGTCTCACAATAATATGTTGACTCTCGCCGACATCCTCGAAGCCCTGACTTCAGTTCGTCCATCGAATGCTTCCGCTGTCATTACAGAAGGGGCGATTGATTCGCGTCAGGTGATTCCCGGCTCGCTTTTTGTTGCCATCCCCGGTGAGAAGGTAGACGGACATGACTTCATTTCAGATGCATTCCGCAGGGGGGCGTCTTTTGCTTTAATCCAACGAGATGTAGATGCTTCTTATAAGGCTCTCGACCTGCGCGGCGGGCGGTTGGTAGAATCAGTGCTGGGGCTTGATTCGCCCCTCTTGCTGCGTGTGGATAACACACTTTCAGCCTTGCAGCAGATCGCACGCTTTTGGCGGCGAAAATTCCCCAGGCTGCGCGTGGTCGGTATTACCGGGAGTGTTGGCAAATCCACAACGAAAGAAATGGTGGCTGAGGTGTTGAGCGTCCGCTATCGTACTTTGAAAAGCCCGGGAAATTTGAATAACGAAATCGGGTTGCCGCTTACACTATTGCGGCTTGGAACCGGTTACGAGCGGGCGGTACTCGAAATGGGTTTCTACGTCCCCGGTGAGATTCAATTCCTGTGCGACATTGCCCA
Source organism: uncultured Anaerolinea sp. (assembly GCA_964648645.1). Classification (GTDB taxonomy): domain Bacteria; phylum Chloroflexota; class Anaerolineae; order Anaerolineales; family Villigracilaceae; genus Villigracilis. The sequence continues at coordinate 1,826 of CAZYLM010000249.1, read as the reverse complement.
GCCGCAGATAGGCGTGGTTTCCAATGTAGGAACTGTTCATGCCGAACGCGCCGGGTCACAGGAAGCCATCTTCCGCGGCAAGAGCGAATTGCCCGCCGCATTGCCAGAAGATGGAGTAGCCATCCTTAACTTCGATGATCCCTGGGTGCGCAAAATGGAAGAACGGACAAAGGCGCATGTTTTCTTTTATGGTCTTTCGCCCGAAGCGCATCTCTGGGCGGACCAGATAGAAGGCTTGGGGCTGGACGGTATTCGCTTCCGGTTACATTATGGCAAAGAGATATTGCACATGCGTATCCCGCTGATCGGGCGTCATTCGATCCACACGGCATTACGAGCGGCAGCGGTCGGGTTGAACGATGGTATCTCCTGGCAAGAGATACTCGAAGGGCTTTCGCATGGACATACCCAGCTTCGCCTGGCGGTGGTACGCAGTGGGAGCGGTGCGTTGATCCTCGATGATACATATAATGCCGCGCCTGAGTCCATGCTTGCCGCGTTGAATCTATTGGACGAACTTGAAGGGCGCAAGATCGCCGTGTTGGGTGATATGCTTGAGCTCGGTCCCTATGAACGCCAGGGGCATGAGATGGTCGGCATGCGCGCTGCGCAGGTTGTAAAGACTCTTGTCACACTTGGCACGCGCGGACACTTGATCGCTGATGCTGCACGCCGCGCCGGGATGAAACCGGCTCAAATTTTAGAATTCGAGGAGATCGCTCCCATTGTGGATTGGTTGACGAAAAACCTGACTGCGAATGACGCAGTTCTTATCAAGGGCTCGCACGGTTTGCGCATGGATCGCATCACTGCCGCTCTGGAGGTTCACTCATGAGAGACATAGCCCTTTCCCTCAGCATGGCGGGGCTTGCTTTCATCATGACGGCTATTTGGGGAAACCCATTACTGCGCATTTTGCGGCATTTCAAACTCGGGAAGATCATCCGCATCGAACAGCCTGAGGGTCACCGGGTGAAAATGGGCACACCCACCATGGGCGGTGTGATGTTCATTCTGCCGGTGTTGATGCTGAGCGGTTTGCTCAATGCTGTGGCATTGATCGGTGTGACCACCAGCGGCATTGGGCGTTCGGTTTTGCTTCCGTTGGCGGTCATGGTCGGGTTTGCGATTCTTGGTGCTGTTGATGATTGGGAAGGCATCCATGGAAGGCGCAAAGGCGATGGGATGCGCGCACGCACGAAATTTGCTGTCCAGGTGATCCTTGCCTTGGCTACCGCGTATGTTTTGAAGTATGTCATCGATGCTCCCGAACTCTACCTGCCTGGATACTTTTTCGAAGTTGAGATCGGCTGGATCTATGTGCCGATCGCAGCATTCATCATCGTCGCGGAATCCAATGCTGTAAATTTCACCGATGGACTCGATGGATTGGCAGGATTGATCGCTGCAACCGCAATTGCCTCATTTGGCGGTATCGCTTTGATGCAGGAACAGACCTATCTTGCCCGGTTTTGTTTCATCCTTGTCGGGGCATTGTTTGGGTATTTGTGGTTCAACGTCCATCCTGCCCAGCTTATCATGGGCGATACCGGCTCGATGGCACTTGGTTCGGTCATAGCCGTGGTCGCTTTAATGACGGGGCAGTGGCCCATGTTATTGGTGATCGGCATCATACCATTGGCGGAGATGTTGAGCGTTGTGATTCAAATTGTTTACTTCCGTATGACAGGCGGCAAACGGTTTTTCAAAATGACCCCCATCCACCATCACTTTGAATTGCTTGGCTGGAGTGAAACTCAAATCGTCCAGCGTTTCTGGCTTATTGGCCTGATGGCTGGGTTGATCGGAATAGGATTGTCGCAGGT
>CAZYLM010000248.1:0-4110 GCA_964648645.1 uncultured Anaerolinea sp. | reverse complement strand
CACATATTGCGAGCGGATTCGGCGGTCGTAGGCTTCATCCGATTCGTTCTCGCGGTGCGGAGTCCGCTCGACGATGAGATTCTTTGCCGGGTCCAGCGAATCAGCATAGGTCGAGAAAAGGAGGCGTACGGTATTCACGAATTCATCGCGCAGGGGATGTCCATCCAGTTCGGGTGGGATGGTGAAGTCATCCATGCCCCATTTTTGATAACGGGTGGATTTTTCTGTGTACGAAGCAAGCCGGTTGCCTTCGATGGTTTCGATGGCAACCCGCGAAACATTTTCAAATGCAATGTGCAGGATTGCATGTTCGGCAACAGAGGCGTGCCCGTAACCAACGACCCATTTCTCATGGAATTTCGCCGATGATTCATCGCTCAACTCTGCGGCGATCTCGCGGAAGGATTCGGGCGAGCGCGAGGTCTTGGCAAAAGCAACAGCGATGGTTTCCGGGCTTAACGTGCGCGGGGATAAAAGGTAAATGTCTCGTTCGGGCATGAGGCTCCTGTATTTTCGGAGTCCAAAGTCAGAGACTTTGGACGACTGCAACGTCGGGAGACGTTGCAGTCCATAATGGCTGATTTGTGAAAAAAAGCGACCAGCCTGTTTGCGCTGATCGCTTCGATGATTCTATCCGAGCGCTCGCATTTGCCTGCCGCCCAAAAGGTGGAGGTGGACGTGGTCGACCGTCTGCCCGGATTCAGCCCCGGTGTTGATGACGAGGCGATAACCCGGTTCGGCGATGCCCTTCTGCACGGCAAGTTGTTTTGCAACGAAGAAGAGATGACCGATCAACGGTTCATCATCCACTATCAACACATTGATCGAGTCGATATGTTTTTTGGGCACGATCAAAATGTGTATAGGTGCGGCGGGGTTGATGTCGAGGAATGCCGTCACCTGCTCGTCGTTATAGACGTTCGTGCTTGGAATGTCGCCTGCGATGATCTTGCAAAAAATGCAATCTGTCATGGAAAATCTCCTTTGGATTACGGGGTGGGCATCGGTCCGTATTCTTCTTCGCAAACGACTTCGTAATATTTGTGTTCTGCCGCCATATTGGACATTGCATGATCTGCGGCGGATTTACCGATGGCTCGAACCGTATCGATGGCCTTCAATGCTTCTTCCGGAGAATATGTCGGCAGGGTCATCAACGGGTCGTCAATGATCCCTTCCGGAAGCAGATCTGGCCGTTCGGGGTCAATCGTATCGCCGATTGGTACCCAATTGTACATGATGGGTCCGCGCGGGTTGGCGGTGAATCCCAATTTAAATCTTAACTGCCGCGCCGCTTCAATCGGTCGCATCCCGAATCCGCCGTTGGGCCAGATTATGGCGGTGGGCGTCTTGCCGAACTGGTCAGCAAAGCCTGTCAGCGACCCTTGCAATTCGCGGGCGATGACAACCTTGGCAGAATCATCGGAGAGACGGGCGCTTGGAGTAATTCCACGTGCCTGATGGTCGATGAAGCCTTCATACTCGAGGGTGAAATTTTCCGCGAGCAGGGTGGCATCCACATTGCGTTCACTTACCCAGCCGTTGGTGACGGTCCAACCCCACATAAAGAAATATTCGCGGAAGTACTTATCGTAATACTCCACACCCTGATTGCCATCCTGGATCAACATAAATGAGCGCGGGGGAATCTCGACATTGCGCTCCATGAAAGCCTGGAGTTGGTCGGTGGTGATCGCCTCGAATCCCTGGGCGTGGAGCTGGTCCATCAATTCGAACAACTGGGTCACAGGGACGCTGTCTGGCAGGTCACCGGTTCCCGGGTTTATGTTCTTGATGAGGATGAGCATGACTACCGTCCCCGGCGTTGCGTTAAGTGGATTCCATTTGTTTCGCAGGAAGCGGCAGGTCTCTTCAACGTATTCATGCGGCTCGTCGAGTGGATTCAATAAAGTAGTCTGAAACACGCCGGGGAGCGGCGGCTCGAGCGGCAGGGATGTCGAGGCAGGATTTTCCAGGGGGGCTTGATTCAACTGACAAGATACAAGGATGGATACGATGGAAAATAGGATTGTAAATCGAAGGAGAATCTCGTAATACGGTGTTTGGGTGGAACTCATATGATGGGATTGTAAACCAGTTCAATCGAACGGAGTCCAACGACTCCTGTCGTTGGAGGGTCTCAAGTCGGGAGACTTTGTAATCCGTCGCAGTTTATGGGATCGGTCCGTACGCCGGAGCGCAGACGATATCGTAATATTCCAACTCGACAGCTTTGTTTTGCTGTGCGTATGCGGCGGCTTCATCGCCGATGGCAATGACATTGCCGATATTATCTCGTGCGTTCGCGCTCCAGTAACGGGGCAGGGTCATAAGCGGATTTCCAGCCGGAGTCTCAGGGATGGCAAGCGGGTTCGAGGCATTGACCGTATCTGCTTGCGGAACCCAGTTATACATAACAGGTCCGCGCTGGTTGACGGTGAAGCCGAGTTTATAACCAAGGGTGGGACCGATCTCGACGGCGCGCTTTGAGAATCCGCCGCCGGGCCAGATGTAACCAATGGGTGTTTTGTTCATGTATTTCTGGATCGAGTTGATCGCACCTTGCATCTCGCTGATGATGAAATCATCGGTGGAGCCTTCACTGATGGGGGTGTTATGGAGATAGCCGTGTGATTGATAATCCACCCAGCCTTCGGCAGAAAGGGCGGCGTTCTCAGCCCACAGGTCCGTGCGTTCGTCCACGCCGATATAGGCATTGACGACGGGCCAGCCCCATTGTTCATAATAAGGGCGCCAGTGATCGTTGAAGTATTCGGCAAAATGACGGTCATCCACGATGAAGAGCACGGAGCGTTGGGGGATCCTGGCGTTGTCGTATATAAAGTCTGCCATTTGCTGCATGTTGATTGCGGTAAAGCCAGATTCATAAAGATCGTTCATGATCTGCTTGTGTGTGCCTACTGTCACGTCATTGCCGCTGGCATCGCCTTTGTTGATGCCGTGATGCATAATGACCATCACAACCGTCCCAGGCGCGGATTTGGTTGAGTCCCATTTGTTTTTCAGATATTGGCATGAATCCTGAACATACGTCCGCGGGAGGTCTTCTGGTTTAAGTAAACCGGATTGATAAATTCCCGGTAATGCGGGCGGCGTGCGTGGGACGGTTGGGGTTGGGACAGGTGCGTCTGTTGGGAGGGGTGTCGCGCTGGGCTGGCTGCTTTGAACGATCTGCGCGACGGCAGTCTCGAATGCCGCTGTCAACGCGATGTTTTGATCGATAGTAGCAACTTTCGGCTGGCAAGAAGCCAGAAGTATGGTCAACAGGCTGAGTCCCAGGGAAAGATGCATAATTCGTAATCTGTATTTGGGTTTCATGGCTGGAATTCTAATCGAAAAAAAAGATGCCCACTGGAGCGGGCATCTAATCTCTACTTCACTCGTCACTCTTCCCCGAGACAAAATCTTCCACCTTCTGCCTTGCGATCTCATCTTTGAATTGTTTGGGCGGGGTCTTGAAGAAGTAGGATGACGGACCAACAATGGGACCGGCGAGTTCGCGGTCGAGCGCGATCTTGGCACAGCGAATGGCGTCGATCATCACACCGGCAGAGTTGGGGCTGTCCCACACTTCGAGCTTGAGTTCGAGATTGAGCGGCACTTCGCCAAAGGTGGTACCTTCCATGCGGATGTAACACCACTTGCGGTCCGTGAGCCAGGGCACATGGTCGCTGGGTCCAACATGCACGTTGCTCGGGTCGATCTCGTAAGGGATCATACTTGTGACGGCATTGGTCTTGGAAATCTTTTTGGATTCAAGACGTTCACGCTCGAGCATGTTGAGGAAGTCGGTATTGCCGCCGAAGTTAAGTTGATACGTTCGGTCGATCTTCACGCCTCTATCGACGAAGAGGCTGGTCAGCACACGGTGGACAATGGTTGCGCCGACCTGACTCTTAATGTCGTCGCCGAGGATGGGCAGACCAGCATCCGCAAAGCGTTTGCCCCAATATTCAGAAGAGGCGATGAAGACTGGAATGCCATTGACGAAGGCACAACCTGCTTCAATGATCTGCTCGACGTACCATTTGGTTGCCATTTCCGAGCCGACCGGTAGGAAGCTGATGACAACTTCGGTCTTGCTTTCTT
>CAZYLM010000247.1:0-4112 GCA_964648645.1 uncultured Anaerolinea sp. | reverse complement strand
TCATCCTCATCGGGTGGACTTCGCCCCGCCTCTCCCCCGAAGTTGGGTTTGCTCCGGCCGACCTGACCATGATCCCCGCCCCAACCCACACCCCCGCCGCATCGGCCACGCCCACCTTCGACCCGCTCGCCTCCCCCACCGTGGACGCAACCACCATCCACATCGACGGTTACGTGCAGATTATCGAGGTCGGCACAGACGGCTTGCGCATCCGCTCCGCGCCCGGGCTAAACACCGAAACCGTCTTCCTCGGAGAAGAAGCCGAAGTCTTTCTCGTCAAAGACGGGCCGCAGGAAGCCGACGGCTATACCTGGTGGTACATGGTCGCATCCTACGACGACACCCGCGCCGGCTGGGCAGCCGCCGATTTTCTCTCTGTCGTCCCCGCACCGTAACAAACATCAATTAATGTCATCCTGAGCGATAGCGAAGGGTCTCTACCATCGTGTCAGAGACTCTTCGGTCGCGAAGAACGCTCCCTCAGAGTGACATGAAACCTAAAGGAACAATAATGACCGAAAAACCGACCGCAGTGACTGCAAACAAAAGCAAAAAAGAATTCACCGTCACCTGGGATAGCGGACACACAAGCGTATATCCCTTTGGGCTGCTGCGCGCAGCCTGCCCATGCGCCTCCTGCCGCGGCGGACACGAGAACATGAAATCGGAGCCGGATGCCGAGGTGTTCACCAAAGTAATGGAAGATAATTCATCCACTCGTATCGCGAACGTCGTCGCTGTTGGGTCCTATGCGCTGACCATCGTCTGGGAGGACGGGCACGATTACGGCATTTACAATTGGCATTATCTGCGGAAGTTATGTCCGTGTGGAGAGTGCAGGAAGTAGTTAGTTAGTTTAATAGTTTGATGGTCAAGTAGTTGGGTGTTTATGTTAATCGAAAACAGGTAGTCACATTGTGTGTCTACCTGTTTTCCTTGTGTATGAGTGTACTTCCAGCTACGGCGTTGCAGTAACCGTGGATGGGGGCGTGCGGGATGGCGTTCTGGCTGGAGTCCGCGTCGGTGTGGCACCAGGCTTGGGAGTCCCTGTGGCAGGTGTCGGCGTGGAAGTGGATGCGCCGCGCCGGGGAGTATCAGTCGGCTCGGGGGTGTCCGTCGGCGGGACGAGGACCTTCAAGCGCTCCTCGGCTTCCGCGCGCATTTCGGGGGTCATCACGTCTGCATCCAGTTTGAGCAGGTCCTTCCAGGTTTTGATCGCATCGCGGATGTCGTTGCGTTGTTCCTGGATCCGCGCGCGCCAGTAAAGTTCTAGCGCTTTTTCCTCGTCAGTCTCCACCAGTGACCGCGCTGCATCGATCTGCAGGAAGGCGCTGCCGAATTTATTATCCGCATACAGGGCTTGGGCATACCCCAGGCGGATCTCAAAGTTCTTGGGGTCATCATCCACAGCCACATCCAGGTCGGGCACCGCTTCCGCTCCGCGCCCAAGCGCCACAAGCGACATGCCGCGATATGCCAGATAATTCCTCATCCCTCTCGGGTTGACCTGCACGCCTTGGTTGATGGCAGACACCGCATTCTCGTATTCGTTCAGGAAGTAATACGCCATGCCGAGTTTGCCGAACCCGGTGGCATCTCCCGGTTCATACGCGGTGTAGACTCTCAATGCGTCTGCGGCGTTGGCGTAATCTTCACGGTTGATATACAACTCGCCCAACAGTTTATAAGTCGGCAGATGAAGGACATCTGCAGCGTACGCCTTCTGGGCGTATTCAAGTGCTTTTTCTTCGTCTCCCTGTTCTTCGTATGCCTGTGCATAGGTCAGGTAGACTTCGGGCGAGCCGGGCAGGAAGCGTTCAGCCAGTTCCAGATCGGGGAAGGCGTCTTCGATATCGCCGCGCCGGATCAGGTACCGTGCGCGTTCGAGATATGCCTCACCGAGATTCGGGTCGCGGTCGAGCGCCTGATCGATCAATTTCAACGGGTTGAAGCTTGAGTTCGACATCATGCGCACCCGCGCCAGACCGAGATAGGGCGGGGCGAAATTCGCGTCGAGGTCGATGGCTTCGTTGTAATAGCTGGCGGCTTTGGAGGTGTCTCGCTTGAAACGATAAGCTTCACCTATGTAATAGGGAATATCCGGCGCATTAGGTTCCATGCGGCGCAACAGGAGCATGTTCTCGATGAATGCATCCCATTCGCCCTTTTCGTAATAGTCAAAGGCGATGCGATATTGTTCCGATGAGCCCGAGGTGCGCTTGGTGACGACGTACAAGGCCGTCGGTGTGTAGGTGGCATCCAGGAAATCCGCGAGCGGAGTCGGTCCGCTGAAAACTTTCGTCGGTTCGGCGGTGGCGCCAAAGAATGTGGGTGTGGCTGTGAAGGTGGGAGACGGCCCGGGCGTGTTTGTGGGCGGTCTTTCCGCGGGACCGAAGCGGGGCAGGATGACCCCGAAGTAAATGATGATGCACATGCCGATCCCCAACACGCCCAGGCTTCCCAGCCTGACGATCGGGTTCCTAAGCACCACGCGCAATCCGCGTTCCTTGGGTCTCTCGTGTGCGAGGAGAAGTTTTTCCTCCCAGGCGCGCGGGCGGTTCATCGGGAAGGGTTGAATGCTCTCATCGGGCGGCATCGCACCGAGCAGAATCAAGCCCCGTTTGGCGGTCATATTCTCCGGGTCCAGTTTGAGAGCCGTTTGAAGACAATAGATGCGTTCTTTTGGCGTCTCCATCGTGGCGCTGAGCCAGATCCAGTACATGGCATTGTTCTGGTCCGATTTGATCAGGAGGGTCAGCAATTCTTTGGCGCGCGCTTTATCGCCGCGGCGCAGTGCGCTGAGGGCTTCCTGAAAGATCGTGTCGTTGTTCTGCTCTGCAAACCCGGAAGTCATGCGCCCATTCTAATTCAATTCATGAAATTCTTCGACCTGATAGGTAAGAACCTGCAATTTTGTACTCCGCCAGAGATTACCCCTCTCGCCCATCTTGTAGCATAACTGCTCGAGGAATTCGACCGGGTCGGGAATCTTCTCCCAGACCTGCGGAAGGAAGGTCGCCCGGTGAAAGCCGTGTTTGAGGATAACGCCATCGATATGCGGACGAAGCTTTTTCAGCAGGTCGTCAGCGTCGGAATACTCCAACTCTTGCGGAGAGGTCAGGCGCGAGACCTCGATATGAATACGACTCAGCTCCGCCTCACGCAGGGGCGGAAAGCGCGGATCATCCATCGCCGCCGCAACCGCATGATCGCGAACGTCCTCCGCCAGGGGCTGATAGGCTTCGAGCGCGCCGATGCATCCGCGCAGGTCGCCTTTGATGGTGAGGGTGACGAAAGATGCGCCATTTTCCCGCAGGGACTGCGTCAGCGAAGTTTGGTCGACGGATGGTGGGATCGTTCCCTTTACGGCGTTTTCGATCGCTTCACGGGCGATCCGTAAAAGAGTCTTTTTCTCCCCGTCGGTCAATGGAGTTGACATGGCGTCCTCCGAATTCAGATGATCATTTTACTTACCGAATCTTCTTCTTATTTTTTTCGCAGACCTGACAGGTTTTCAAAAACCTGTCAGGTCTTTTCAAAAATATACCTATGCAGAAATCTACTTCAACTTTGCCAGCGTCCAATAATCGCGGTTGTGGTAGATCAACGGCTCGCCGATGCCGGTGCCGCGCGCCGCGATCACTTCGCCGATGAAGAGGGTATTCATCCCTGCATCGAAGGTCTGAACGACGCGGCAATCCATCCAGGACAGTCCGCCCGAGATCAGGGGCGAGCCAGTCACAAGGGTTTCCGTTTGCACATGAGAGAAGCGCTCCTCCGATTCGGGCAAGCGCCCTGCAAAAAGATCGGAGATATATCTCTGGTCCGCCGAGAGGATGGTCAACCCAAAGGCGCGGGATTTCATCACCAGTTCGTAGGTGCGGGTATTGTTTTGCAGTGAGACCGTGATCAAAGCCGGGTCGAGCGAAATGGACGTAAATGAATTAACGGTCATGCCATGCCGGTCATTTTCGTGAGCGGCGGCAACCACCGTCACCCCGGCTGACCACGCACGCATGGCGGATCGCAGGGCTTCAGGGTCAATTGTCATAACAGGGTGAGTCTCCATTCGATTTCATGATAACTGCGCGCAGATTCAGAGTCAAGCCAGA
>CAZYLM010000246.1:0-4159 GCA_964648645.1 uncultured Anaerolinea sp. | reverse complement strand
GCATACATACCAACCCAATGCCTGCAAACCAAAACAAGGTTGACCAGGCGGGCGCAGTAAAACCAATAATGCTTTGACTCCAAGCGCTTTCAGGATAAATGATTTGCATCAAATAACTTGCAAGGTAAACCACCAATCCCCCGATATATAAGTACCAGCCTGAAGATTGACCCTTTTCTTTATTTCCAAAATAGAGGATTCCGGGAAGGCTAAAGACCAAAATTCGAAATATGTTTTCGAATAAACCTAACCACTTAGGTATGTCCTTCCAGAATATATCGGGGCTATAAGCGGCAGGTAATGCTTCCCAAAATCCGAATGTGATGATCAGCGGAGGAATAATTAAAAGCGCACCATTTCTGAGTAACATGCGTTTTGGATCTATTTTATTTGTGGCCTTGCCGTTTGTACTCATTTTGTCTCTCGTTGTTGTGATTGATTTTGGCGCAAACAAGACGCTTACGCCAATTTATGATTAGATATTTAACACATCTACTTGGCTGGGTTCAATACGTTTCGGGTTAGCTCTCAGGGTTGCGCCATGTCCATGCGAACCCGATGATGAGCAGAAGACAGAAGGTCTCGACCGAGGCGATAAAAATGTAGTGGGGATAGGATGCCATACCGCCCCAGATATAGGCAATGGTGGCGACACCCGCGACGATATTTGCCCAACGATTGATTCCGTATTTCAATACACGAGACAGGATGATCATGGCAATGCCAAGTTGTCCCATGATCGCCCCGATCAACATCAGTTGGGGAATGGATGCGCTGGTGCTAGCGGATGTCTTTGCCACTTCTTCCGCCGCGCCGGGAATGAACAGCGAAAGGATGTCCGCTTTCAGCATGTTGATCATGACAACTACCCAGAGGGTCGAGAGCAGGACTTTCGTGTCGATCTTTTTTGCAGAGGTTGTATTTACATTCATTTTTTCTCCTTGTTCAGAACGATCGGATTGGATTTTAACAACCGAGACGAGTGGCATTCCGATGTCGCGCACTTTTCGCAATAATCCGTGCAGGGCGGCTTGATCCGTCACAGGTCCAGAAAAAAGCGTGTCGCCGTTCTCTTCCAGCGTGATGGTCAAGCCGTCGAACCACTTCATCCATTGGGCATCCAGGTGCCCTTTGGTGCGGATTTCGTAGAACTGATTGTTTGGAGGCGGCTTGTCAATCATCGTTTTCTCTCAGTTAATCTGCCTGAAAGATACCGTTGGATGTGGTGAGACGTCATCACCATTTGATGTGATTGAGGTGGTGATTGCGCGGAAAACAAAAACTCCAGCGGGTGAGGCTGGAGTCGGGGTAGAGAAAGTATCGGAAATCTAGAACAGGTCGAGTTCTTCAGCGCGGCGGACTGCTGCCCGTCGGCTCGTGACCCCAAGTTTGTTGAAAATATTTTTGGTGTGGGTGCGCAACGTGTTAAGCGATACGATCAATCGTTCGGCAATTTCGGGTCCGCTTAATTCGCTGCGGAGCAGTTGAAGGACTTCCAGTTCACGCTCGCTCAAAGGGTCGGCGATTTCAGACACCTGCACTTGCGCCAGGTGCAAGTGTTTTGGATTTACGACTTTGGATTTGGTAGTGTCTTCCACCTGTTGCGGGAAGAAATTCAAAATTCGGTCAACATAGCCATGCAAAGGATGGGCGCGGTTTGGATTCTTCAGTTGAAAATCTGAAATCAGCAATTGCATGGGTTTGCCTTCATCCACGTAAACGCGGATGTAGCCTTCCGGCTCGGTCAGAGTCAGGGTGCGTTCCAGCGCCGCAAGAGATTCGGAATGATTGCCCTGTGCCTGATGAACCAGCGCCTGCGTCAACAGGATTTCTATTACGCTCCCCATACGTTTTTGCGACTCTGCCAATGCCAGCAAACGTTCGAGCAAGTCATTGACTCCCTCGAAGGAACGTTCTGCCAGGCGTGTCCGTACGAGCGTGAGATGTTCGTACTCGCCGAGATAACTCGCCTCATCCTGAACCGAGAGTTTGCGTTCGCGCACCCAAGCCTGAGCTTTGTCCAAGCGACCTTGTCTTAGATGGACGCGTGCCTTGTGAGCCGCGATCGGTTGCATGATGGGAATCGGGTTTTTAATGTAGTCTCTCTCAGCGTCGTCCAAACAGCGGAGCGCAGAATCAAGCTCCCCGTCCGATTCTTTGAGGCGGGCTTGCGCCAGATTCCAACGATGAGCCCAGTCAATCAAAGTCGAGCGTTGACCCAGTTCGGCGGCTGTTTGCAGTCGTTGTGTCGCCACTATATCATCGCCGCGTTCATGGGCGATCATCGCCAACCCCAGGTGTTGATGTGCAGTGATCGCTTCTGCTTCGTGACCAAACGCCTCCGCCTTCCGTATGGTTCGATGGAGAGTTTTTTCGGCTTCGCCCAGACGACCCAATATCACTTGCATATCTGCCACAACGAAAGCGCTGGCAAGCACATACATTTGGTTGCCCAATTTTTGCATGTCGTCCACCCAGGTTTGCATGGCATGGAGTGAAGCTTCCACATCCCCGGTTGCCCAACGGGTGAACCCCAATGTGATGGCGGCTTGGGCGCGGGTTAAAGAATCATTCTCGGGCGCGAGGCGAACGGATAGCTCGGCATATCTCACCGTTTCAGCCAGGTCGCCATTTATTTGAGCGTTCCCCGCGCGGATCAGTGCAATTACCCCCGGTATGGACTTGAACTCCTCCTGATCCGTTTTGCCCGCCAGCGCTCGCTCGGCATTTTGTAGAAAAGTTTCACTGGGTTCCAACTCACCAACGTCCGAATATGCCCACCCGACCTCAACGCATAACCAAGGGCGGGAAAAAATCGCCGCATCCGGTAGTTTTTTCACCCAGCCAAGCCAGGCAAGGGTTTGGAAATTCCGTTCCATGCCCTGCCACGCGTTTTCAGCCAGATGCGCAGCTCGTTCAAAGTCATTTGCTGCAAGAGCATGGTGGAAGGCTTTAGGCAAATCATTATTCGCTTCATACCACTCGCTGGCGCGCTGATGGTATTGAGCAAGTTCCTGCGGTTGACCTAGGCGCTGGCGCAACAGATCGCCAAACAAGTGATGGTACCGATACCAACGCCGTTCATTATCCAGGGGGACAATGAACAGGTTGGCGCGTTCGAGCTGTTCAAGAATTTCCCGCCCCGAAGTGGCGGGGTCAAGCAGAACGGCATCACACAGGGAGCCGCACATCTGGTCAAGGATGGATGTGCGCAACAGGAAAATCTGGATTTTTTCGGACTGCTGCCCCAAAACCTCTTCGATCAGATAATCCAGCACAAATCTATGACTGCCGGTGAAAGATTTTATAAAGCTGGCGGAATCTCGCGAAGCGTGACCCTGCATGGAGAGTGCTGCCAATTGCAGACCCGCGATCCAACCTTCGGTGCGGGATTCCAATGCAGCAATATCTCTTTCTGAGAGATTCAATCCCATCATATGGTTGAGAAATTCGGCGGCTTCAGCGGGGGTGAAGCGCAAATCGGTAACGCGTATCTCGATCAGTTGACTGCGGACACGCAAGCGCGCCAGCGGCAGGGATGGGTCTTCGCGTGTGGCGATGACCAGACGCATCTGCAGCGGCTGGTGTTCGACGAGAAATGAAAGGGCTTCGTCAACCGGTTTGGAATCGATCACATGGTAATCGTCGAGGACAAAAAGAAAGTCGTTCAAGGAGTCGGCGATTTCATTGAGCAGCGCCGTCAAAATAGCTTCGGTTGAGGGTGGTTGATGGGATTGGAGTGCTGCCAGTAAACTTTCGCCAATTCCCGACTTTATAGACTGTAAAGCCGCAATGAGGTACGAGATGAAGCGTACCGGGTCGTTATCCCCTTCATCCAGCGAGAGCCATGCAACCGGGAGACCGCTTTGGGCGACCCATTCACTGACCAGAGTGGTCTTACCAAACCCAGCGGAAGCGGAGACGAGGCTCAGCTTGCGACCGGAACGGAGACCTGCGTTCAATTGTTCGATCAGGCGTGGGCGAGAGACAGCCTTGGCTCGAGGCGGCGGAATATACAACTTGGTTGCCAAAATTGGCACAGGCATAAATTCATTATAAGATGAACGATATGCCCTGAAAGTGACTTATTTCCTCTTTTAATCGTTTACCCCATCATCTTCGGACGATATTGCAGCGCCTCTGTCAGATGCGGGGACTG
>CAZYLM010000245.1:2555-4169 GCA_964648645.1 uncultured Anaerolinea sp. | reverse complement strand
TGCCTCGAAATGACCAGGCGGTTGATCTCGCTCGTGCCTTCGCCGATGGTCATCAAGCGCGCGTCGCGGTACATGCGCTCAACATGATATTCGCGGCTGTAGCCATATCCGCCGTGGATCTGGATCGCATCATAGATCACGCGCTCCGCCATTTCGGTCGCGTAAAGCTTTGCAATCGCGGCTTCCTTACTGTACGGGCGGCCCTGGTCTTTGAGCCAGGCGGCCTTATAACAATACGTCCGTGCCAGTTCGATCTCCACTTCCATGTTCGCGATCTTGAATTGGATCGCTTGAAAATCAGCTAGTGATTGGTTGAACGCCTTGCGCTCCTTTGCGTATAAGACCGCCGCTTCCATGGCACCGCGCGCTAAGCCTACAGAGATCGCTCCAATGCTTATGCGGCCGGCGTCCAATGTGGCGAGAGTCTGTTGTAAGCCACGCCCTTCGGGGCCGATCAAATTCCCCAACGGCACGCGGACGTTATCGTAACTCACGGCATGAGCGGGGGAGCCGCGCAAGCCCATCTTCTTTTCAGCCGGATGGATGGTAAGCCCTTTGGCATCCGTCGGCACAAGGATCATGCTTAACGATTTCGAACCGCCTTTTGGGTCGGTGCGGACGAGAGTGATGATGTACTCCGCGATGCTGGCGTTTGTGTTCCACATCTTCGCGCCGTTGATGACCCACTCGTCACCGTCTTTATCGGCGCGGGTGGTCACGCCGCCTTGAATGTCGGAACCGGCTCCAGGTTCGGTAAGTGCCAAAGCTCCCAGTTTATTCTTTCCGCTCGCAACCAGGGGCAGCCATTTCTTCTTCAATTCTTCACTGCCGTAGAGGGCGATCGGTGCAGTACCTAGCCCGTTATGAGCGGTGAATGCCAGAGCTGTCGAGCCGCACCCCCAGCCAAGTTCCTCCATGGCGATGACGTTCGAGATCATGTCCACGTTCGAGCCGCCATACTCCTCGGGGATGCTCATTCCCGCCAGCCCCACCGGTCCTGCCCTGCGGAACGCCTCCCAGTTGAACTCCTCTTTTTCATCCACCTCGCGGGCTTTTGGACGCAATTCCTTCTCTGCGTATTCATGCACGATCTTCTTCCATATTTTTTGTTCTTCGTTCAGGTCGAAATTCATTTTTACTCCTCGTTGAATGTTTCAAACAGTTTTTTTGCCTGTTCTAATTTTTCCCTGGGTACAAAGACCTGCACCAACCCCAACCCGTCAATGGTGACGGGAAACGCCGTGTGACCGACCGATTCCTGGAACAACTCTGCATCCACCCCGTTCGCTTCGAGATAACTTTCCAACAGATCGGCTTGCATCCGGCTGTGAAGTTCGACCAGCAATTCGTACTTCATTTCGTCCATTATGCACTCCAGCTTATTATGAAAAAGACTGTCCATATTATACTGACGATCAATTGACGGACCCCAATACGGGTCGGTTTCCAACCTACGGCAGGATTGAAGATGCCCCAAAGCGTTTCGAACCATTGGATGAGGAAGGGAATGAATATGTAGCTTGGGACGATATCAGCCCATCCCAAAAAAGTGGATAACCCAAGATTGAAGGATGTATACAGCAAAGCCCTCCTGCCCAAGCGCAGCCAATCGCT
>CAZYLM010000245.1:0-2455 GCA_964648645.1 uncultured Anaerolinea sp. | reverse complement strand
CTGAGCCTGCTCAGGTGATACGTCTCTTTGATTCAGCCGAAGATAGGCGTACACAATCGATGCTGCCGATTGAAGCCAGCAGAACAGCCACAGCCACCATCCAGCAGGATCGTAACCGCCGCGTGCAACCCAATATGCGGCCGGGGCGGAGAGTGCCAACACACCTGTCGCGATGACCTCAATGCCCGCCTGCCTGCGTTCGGCACGTTTGCGCACCAGCCACAAATGCCAGGCGAATACCGGTATCCCCGGCGCGGCGAGGTAGAGGACAAACCCAAAGCCTTCGAGGATAAGCCCGACCAATGCCAGAGCGGAGATCACGCCGTAGACCAGCACCCAGAACCAAGCAGCGGGAAGATCCGCCGCCGAGCGCCGTCCGCTTAAAGCCTTGACAGCCACCGTCAACGGCTGGCGGATCAAAAAAGCCGACATCGCCGCGATCAAAAGATTGAACGACGCGTAATTGAAAAATCCACCGGCAAAAAAGCCGATTAGTAAAGGGCTGAGAATGAAAACCCAGGAGCCATGGTCTTGCGGCAGGGCGATCTGACGTTTGATGTACGATCCCATGGCGGCAAGGATAAAGGAAAAGGAATATGTATGCAAGGCGGCTGGGACCGGCATGGGTATAATTGGGAAAAACGATAGGAGAGTTATTCGTATGGCAAAGAAGAAGTTAGCCGGAAAGAAGACAGCCCCGGTCCGGCAGGACAGGACCGTCCAGTACATTGCGGGTGCAGTGATCTTGTTGGTCGCGGCGTTTTTCGTTTGGAAGTACGTCCCATGGGAGTCGTCGAAGTCGAAAACCTATGATGCGCCTCCGCCGATGACCATCGATGCGAACAAGAAGTATACGGCGACAGTCGAGATGGATAAAGGCGGTCAGTTCGTGATCGAACTCTACCCGGATAAGGCTCCCATCACGGTCAATAGTTTTGTCTTCCTTGCACGGGAAGGATTTTACGATGGCACCACCTTCCACCGCGTGCTGGAAGGCTTTATGGCGCAGGGTGGAGACCCGACCGGCACCGGCATGGGCGGACCGGGCTATCAGTTCGTCAACGAAGACAGCGACCTGACCTTCGACAAGGCTGGCGTTGTCGCGATGGCGAACTCTGGACGCGATACCAACGGCAGCCAGTTCTTCATCACCTTCGGACCGCAGGACTTCCTGAACGGCGGATATACCATTTTTGGTCAGGTGATCGAAGGCATGGACGTGGTCAACAGCATTACCCTGCGCGACCCGGACCAGGCGCCGACATTCGAAGGCGATAAGATCAAGACGATCGTGATCTCGGAAGAATAGGTTTGACCGATGAAGTGACTGTCACCTTCGAAGGTGACAGTCACTTTTTATGGAGGCAAGCATGTCTGAAAGAACCTCGCGCAATGAAACACACGGATGCATTGTGTGTGGAAAACTGCATCAGATGCTGGTCGTCTATGAAGCCGACGGACGCTTGTTCGATTTCAAGATCATGAGTATGGGTGGGAGGAAGGCAGCCCATCCGACCCGTCCGCTGGTAGCCTGTGAAAAACATACAGCCGCCGAAGTGGAGGCGGCTGTAAAACGCGTGTATGGGGAGCGGGAAGAAGAGGATTGAATTTTGCGGAGTCCAACGTCTCCTGACGTTGGACTTGCATCCGAAGTCGGGAGCCCTTCGATAAACTCAGGACAAGACTTCGGACTCTTTTTAGAAATTCAACGGCGGCTTGGTTCCATCGGGGATGGGGGAGATGTACTTTGCGGCGGCGCGCTTGGACTTGAACTCGTCCACTGCTTTTTGGCGAAGAGCGTTGTTCTTCATGAACTCCAGCGCTGCGGTGCCCATCACCTTGCCTGCATATAACATTCCGCGTTGACCGATGCCCATTTTGCCCTGCGCGACGATCTGCCATGAGTGACCCGGCGTGCCGAGCGCCCAGCAGGCGGTCAGGATCTGCCCGGTTGGCGCAACCCATGAGACGTCTCCCACGTCGGTGGAGCCGGGCATGATCACATCCGATTTGAAGGGCGGCAGGATGTCCTCGAAGAGCACCGTGCCTTTTAATTTGGCGACATCGTCCAGGGTCAAGCCGTAGACGTAGGCACCAGTCTCAAGACTCTCCGGCGGTATGGTCTTGGAAAGCTCGCGGGCGAAGGCGTGTTCTTCCTCACTGAATTTTGGCGCGCCGAGTTCTTCCATTTTTGCCTGCAGAACTTCCGTAATTGTGTCGTTGACCAGCATATTCGACATGCCCGAAATGACCTGGATCTCCAGTTCGGTGCCGGTCATAAGCGCTGCGCCTTTGGCAATGTTCTTGACTCTCTCGAAGAGCGGATCAAGCTGGTCGGTGCGCGGCGCGCGGACGCTGTACATCGACTCGGCAAAATCGGGGACAACGTTCGGGGCGACACCGCCCTTGGTGATGATGTAATGCACGCGCGCATCGGGGATCATGTGTTCGCGCA
>CAZYLM010000244.1:0-4173 GCA_964648645.1 uncultured Anaerolinea sp. | reverse complement strand
GGCGATGTTCGCCGGAGGCTCACTCGCCCAATCTGCGGCAATCCCAAGCAGTTTCCTACGCCTGAGCTTTTTTCTTGCTGGACGGCTTCGCCGTCCCCGCCCTGGTTGTCGAGCTTGCCGAGACACAGCGCAGGTACCCCGTGAAGATCACACGGGACAAGCCGCAATCCGTTGGCACGCCCCGCGCTCATCAAAACAATAAATTCATGAAGATGTTATATTCAGGGTCAATCTAAACAGGAGAATATTCCAACAATGAAATCACTCCAACGAGCAAATATCAATGCGTTGTTATCCTCGCTAATTTGGGGAATGATTATGAGTCTCGCAATCAAATTTTCTGTTACATTCTTAACTAATCAAAGATTATTAGCACTCCTTCAGTATGGCGGTGTTTTGTTATATCCAATACTTATCTCTATAATTGTGCGCAAGAAAACAGAATTATGGCTAAATCTTTGTTTCTTCTCAATCGTAGGAGGCGTAGCATCTTTCACGAGTTTGGGCTTTTTTACTGCATTTCAAAACAAGGTATGGACAAATATTGGACTTCTTCCCATATTTTTCGTCGTGATATTATTTTTAATTCCAAAAATTGAACCTATTCTCCAGAATGAGTGGAATTTACCTTTTTGGGAGAAACTCAACCAATCTTCGTTCATAGAGTTTTTTTCTTTGCAATTTCATTCACTTGACAATAACGCGGGCTAACAAAGCGTGCAGCAACCCTTCGGCAGGCTCAGGACAGGCTGTCTTGAAAGTCAAGAGCAAAACCCTCCTTTAAAGGGAAACCCAGTCCGTCTCAGGCGGAAAGTGTCTGCCTGAATGGGACCTTGTCTCGCATCATCGCGTTCCCCAAAGGGGATGCTATCAAGATGGTTAGGAACTTGCGCATACAGGCGGTCAGAGCTACTTTCACTTCGACAAGCTCAGTACAAGCCGTCTTTAAAATCAAGGGCAAAAAAACCACTTGTATCTCCTGAACCGCAGCAATAAGGTATCATGCGAACCGCCAGCCTCCCCGCCCAGCCCGTCAGAGCAAAACGATCATCGATAGCCTCATTTCTATTGCTATTAATACCAATCCTTGCCGCCCATACCTTCTCACTTGCAGACATCCCCGCCGGTTTATACCTGGACGAGTCCTCGATCGGTTACAACGCGATCTCCCTGATCGAAACC
The DNA here is from genome assembly GCA_964648645.1 of uncultured Anaerolinea sp. Classification (GTDB taxonomy): domain Bacteria; phylum Chloroflexota; class Anaerolineae; order Anaerolineales; family Villigracilaceae; genus Villigracilis. The sequence goes on along the minus strand of CAZYLM010000244.1, from coordinate 2,991 downwards.
GGTCGCGACGAGCACGGAGTGTTCCTCCCGACCTACCCCAAATCCGTTGGGGATTATAAAAATCCGGTTCTCGTTTACACCTCTGCAGTGATATTGAAAGTTCTCGGCGTCTCTGAGTTCGCCCTGCGCTTCACGAGCGTCATCTTCTATCTCTGCGCGCTTGGGTTTACCGTTCTGCTGGTCAACCGTCTCACCGATTACAACCCGGTCATCCGCCTTTATACATTGGCCGCTTTTGGCTTCCTGCCGATGTTTTTCACCATATCGCGCATCGCCTTCGAGGTCATTACCCAGCTGACATGGACATCCGCAGGACTCCTTTTGATCTGGATCGTCTTTCAACAGGAGGATTTGAAGGGAGGAGATTTGACTGCGATCATTTGTGGATTTGTCCTCGGCGCTGCCACTTATACCTACTCAACCGGTCGGCTGCTCTCCTTCCTCGGTTTGGGCATGCTTTGGGTCGTTTACTTCAAACGTGACAACTTCAAAAAGCTCACTCTGCTAACCACGGCATTCTTCACAGCCCTGATTCCTTTTTTCATATTTACGGCTCGCAACCCCGGGGCTATAACGTCCAGATTTTCAAGCGTATCCTACTGGGGAAACGACGTGCCCCTCGCGGACAAGCTCGTCATTTTTCTCCAAAACTACACCGCTTATTTTTCGCCCCGCTTTCTGTTATTCCAGGGTGACCCCAACCTGCGGCACTCTACGGGATTTGGCGGGGTCATCTTCATCACTGTATTCTTACTGGCTCTGATCGGTCTGACCGGAATCGTCGTGAAGAAGAGGCTCGATCGGTTCAATATTTTCCTCCTTGCCAGCCTTCTGCTCTCCCCCGTCGCTGCGGCAATGACCTCCGAAGGCACTCCGCACGCCTTAAGAAGCATGACACTTGGGTTGTACGTTCTATTATTCTCGTGCCATGGGGTTAACGAAATCCTTTCCATTGAGAACCGGCGCGCCCGGTCATTCATCCTTGCGGGCATCTCCCTTTTGTTGCTGGTCGAGATCGCCGCGTACCAGGCGGATTATTTCCTTGCATATCCAAAGCGGAGCGTCCCTGCCATGGGCAGCAAGGGATTCATGCCCTCCCTGCAATTTGCCATCGATAAGCATCCCGATAAGGTCATCTTCTTCAGCAAGCCGCGCGAGACCTATGCCGTCATGCAGTTCTACTCCCTTCTGGCTGATAACCCGGAAAGTATCCCCCTCACCTGGGATAATCATATCGCTCCCAAACCAAATCAATGCATTATCTATAATATCGAGAACGAAAGAGAATTGGATGCCTACTTCGGGGATTTCGATGAATTCGACAGCGGCGGTGTCATCAAAGCGCGGTGTTACTCATCCTAGCAACGTAAGTTTCCGACTCCAAAAACCATCTACACCCCATGACCAACCGAACCATTTCCCAGATCATCGAACCCAAGCTTGTGATCGAAGGCGCTGGCGTTTTACTCAGGCGTTCCATTGCACCGCACGCCAGCAACCTCTTTGACCCCTTCCTGCTTTTCGACCATTTTGCATTCAACAACCCGCTCGAAGGTCCCATTCGCGGCTTCCCCACACATCCGCACCGCGGCATTGAGACCGTCACCTACATGCTCGAAGGCACCGTCCGCCACCGCGACAGCCTTGGCAATGCGGGCACCATTGCAGAAGGCGACGTGCAATGGATGACCAGCGGACGCGGGATCCTTCATGAAGAGATGCCGCGCCGCAGTGAACGCGGAAACATCTACGGCTTTCAATTATGGGTCAACCTGCCCGCCGCGCAAAAGATGGGCGAACCCCGCTATCAGGAAGTTTCCTCGGGTACCATCCCAACCATTGAGAGGGACGGCATGACGATTCGACTCGTTGCCGGTGAAATGGAGGGAGTCCGCGGACCCGTGACCGAGATCGCCGCCGCGCCTCTTTACATGGACGTGAAGCTGGATCCTGGTTCCCGATTCGTTTACCCCATCCCAGGCGGGCACACCACACTCATGTACGTCTTTGAAGGTATCGGCGAGTTTTCAGGCGAAGCGGTTGAATCCGTCAGCCTCATAAAATTCAACGACGACGGCGACCAGGTCGAGGTCCGGACGGAGGCGGGGGTTCGCTTCATGCTGATTGCAGGCGCGCCCTTCAAGGAGCCCATCTTCCCGTACGGTCCCTTCGTGATGAACACTCGTGAAGAGATCGAAGAGACGTTACGCGAACTAAGGAACGGTACATTTATCAAGTAGACTCATGGGCGAGGCAACTCGCCCATTTTTTATTTGGAGAAAGTCATGTCACAAGTAATATACGGTCCGCGACTCGGGCGTGAAGGTGAACTTCGGCTTGGTTGCAGCGCAGTCATCTTCGATGCGGCGCGCAAAAGGGTATTGCTCACTCAACGGGCGGATAACGGACATTGGTGCCTGCCTGGGGGTCACATGGAATCCGGTGAAAGCGCAGCCGAAGCCTGCGAGCGTGAGGTTCGGGAAGAGACGGGATTAAAAGTAAAAGCCGTGCGTCTATTGGGTGTATACAGCAACCCAGATCAGCTGGTTATCTATAAAGACGGACAGAAGGCGTTCTTCGTCGTTTTGAATTTCGAAGCGGACGTCGTGGATGGCAACCTGGGTCTGAGCGACGAGACGACTGCTTTTGGCTGGTTCACCCCTGAAGAGATGGATTGCATGCCGATCCATGCCAACCACACCCTGCGCGTGAAAGATGCATTCCAGGGCGGCGACCCTGCAATGCGATAACCCCACAACCCTTACTTAAGTACCCTGTAACAGCACGCCACCATCCAGTCGTTGGCGTGTTTTGTTTGCAAACTTTATTTTTTTCTGGAGGCTTTATGTTTAAAAAGATTTCGGATAAATTCCATGGCTGGGCAAAGGGTTGGCTTGTGATCGTCCTGCTCTTATTGGATATGTTCTTTGGCGGTTTTATCATGCCCCTCATCGGCGGGATGATGCAAGGCGGGCAGGGCGGCATCCAGCC
>CAZYLM010000243.1:0-4186 GCA_964648645.1 uncultured Anaerolinea sp. | reverse complement strand
GTCACTACTGATTATCGTGATGTGCTTTCTGAAGTGTTGAGCAAGCGCTTGAATAACCCAGCAACGAGTGACGTCTTCCCTGAATATCAACCCGTGATGAGGAATATTCTCCTGACCTAATTGCCCGACCTGAAAAAATGCGATAATATCCAAAGGCAATCCGTTCGACATAGGAGAATATTATGAAACGTTTTGCCTACCCACTTTCTCTACTTCTTGGCTTTACCTTGGCATGTACTGCTCTCACTCCTTCAGCCACAGAAACAGTTCCAGCAACATCTATTGCTCAACCACAATCCACACAAGCCCAGTCGCAAAGCGCTGCACTTGTAGATGTTTATGACCCGGCTCGTGACCCTTCTGCAGATTTGCAACAAGCCATAGACCTGGCTCAACGCGAAAACAAACGGATCATGCTTGAAGTAGGCGGGGCCTGGTGCGTTTGGTGCAAGTATATTGACGATTTTTTCGCAACCCATGCAGATATTCTGCAATATCGCGATGAGCATTATGTCTTCATGAAAGTGAATTTCAGCGAAGAGAATATGAACGAAGATTTTCTCTCCCAATTTCCAGAACCGGCTGGCTATCCTCATATCTACATTTTGGATAGCAATGGAGCATTGATCCATTCGCAAAATACAGCCGAACTCGAAGATGGTGGCTCATCGTATATCCCCGAAGTATTTATGGGGTTTCTTCAGAAATGGGCAGAAAACTAACCATCATTTGTTTGATCCAGGTCAGACCATTTAATAAGTATACAATCCCGGGTGTGGCCGGGCTGGCTATCTTCTTTAAGGGCTTCCAAAATCAACCGTGATATAGCCGCCGTAATCGCTGTTCGCAGAGTACGCATACCCCACCCCCAAAGCTGTGTTGTCCTTGTTCATGACGACATCCCAATGCGGCTGGTCGGACTTCCATTGATTGATCGCATCCTGCGGCGTGCCGATGGCGATGATCTCGCTAAAGCCATTTCCTAACGGATACCCCGCCTGCGATAAACGGTCATTGATATAAGAACCGTCCGAGCCTGTGTGGCCGAGGAAGTTATTGCAAGCCATATCCTCGGAATGGGCTTGCGCAGCAGCTTCCAACTGGGGGTTGACGCTCAGCGCTGACAAGCCCGCAGTTGCCCGCGCCTGGTTGATCAATGAAACGATTTGGTTCACATAACCGGCGTTCCGGCTGTAATTACAATTTCCGCCTGTTGAGGATGACGGCTGGGTATTTGCCGGAACCGTCGCCTGGGGAAATATTCCCCCGCCGCCAACCGTGATCTTTACCCAAAAGGTTTTTTCGACCCCGATCGGCACATCCTTCCCATCCGGGTTGTTAATCGTGAAATATCCAGTGTACGAGCCGTTGCCGGTCGGCGCCGTCAACTCAACCGAGACCTGAACCTTTTCTTTGAGAAGCGTCACCGGAATCGGCGCGGAAAGAGGTGCGCCCATCTGATCGCCCGCGGCGAATTTCAGGTTGTATCCATACCATGGGCAATCGCCATTATTGATGAACTCCCAGGTCTTGGTAAATTTTTCGCCCGGCTTCATCTGCGTCCCATCGGGAATGGTCACATCACGGAGAAGGACGGCGCTATCGGTACAGTTCGGATCGATGGTCACTGCAAACGTCGGCGTGTTGGTGATCGCTGGTGTGTCGGTGAACGTCGGCGGGATGTACCCGGCTTTGGTCGGGGGCAGGGTCGATGTAACGAAGTTCGAGGGAGCAGACACATCCGGCTTGTTTACCTCCACGCTAATGCAGGCAGTAATGAATGCTGCAATTATCAGAAGGGTCAAAGATTTCCTGATCATACAACCCCGATTGTACCGAAACACCGCGCTTGTTGGTTCTTATTTTGGATGGAATTCTCTACCTCAAAGTAGTCATGAAATGAGTATTGCACTTAAAGATAAAAATGGAGTCCAACGTCAGAAGGCATTGGACTCCATTTTTATCTTATTTCCTTTGCGATCAAAGAAAGGATACCTTGTGTTATGGCAGCTTTTTATTCCTCACCCACCACGATCTCAACTTCTGCGCTCATGCCCCATAACAATCCATCCACTTGTTCATCCAACTGGATCGTGACCGGGAATACCACGTCCCCTCCAACCGTTTCAGCAATGGGCGAAATCCGGATGACGCTTCCACTGAGTGTCTGATCCAGCGCTTCGATATGGATAGTTACCTTCTGCCCGGGTTTCACACGGGCAACATCACGCTCGCTCAGGTCTGTAGTGGTGATCTGCAAGTGGCTCAAGTCTGCAATTATCAACACGACCTGGTTCGGCTGCACCAATTCTCCCGGGACAACCGATATATCTACAACTGTGCCATCATAGGGAGCTGTGAGCGTGGCTTGGGCAAGGTTTGCAAGCGCAGAATCCCATTGGGCTTTTGCCACGTCTGCCTGGGCAAGCGCCTTGAGATAGACTTCGCGAGGCAGTGAATACCATGACTTCCTGCCGTTGTTCGGGTCGACGTAGAGTACTTTTTCAGCCCTCTGCAACTCCGCAGCCTGACTGCGTGCTTTGTAATCCGCCTCTGCGGCAGCGATATTGTATTCAAGTTCCGGCGTGTTCAATACCACCAGGGTGTCACCAGCCTTCACGACATCCCCTTCTTTAAAGGGAATCTCTTTGACTAATGCCGAAATAGTAAAACCCAACTGGGACACCTGCGCCGGTTCGACCTCCGCCGAAGCAATCACGGCACCCGAAGGCTGGGCAAAGGCCGGTCCAGTTGTCGGGACGGCGGATTCTGTAGGGGCAGCGGCTGGCTGGCTCGCACAGGCTGTCAATGCCAGCAAGCCGATGACAAGAAATCGTTTCATCGCCGCCTCACTTGCCCGTATCAATGTCGACATCCGCACTCATGCCCCAGAGCAAGCCCTCCGGTTGGTTATCGAATTCAATGGTCACTTTGTAAACCACGTCACCGCCAAGTTCCGAGGAGATGCGGGCAATGTCCACGACTTTACCTTCGAATTCATCGCCCAACGCCTCGATGAAGACCTTGGCAGGTTGACCGATCTGGACCTTGTTCACATCGCGTTCGCTCAGGTCGGTGGTTTCGATCCGATATTTCGAGAGATCCCCAAGCACGACCACAGACTGCCCGGGGGTGACCGTCTCATACGGGGCAGTATCAACCGATATAACGGTACCAGCGAACGGCGCGGTCAGAGCCGACTGCGAAGCGAGAGTCGCTTTTGCAGAATCGAGCAAAGCTTGAGCTTTGGCAACATCCACTTCTCCTACTTCAATATGTTTGTAGGAAGGCGCGCAGCCCTCGCCGCGGCATCCCACGTTACGGACGAGATAACTCAGTTCGATCTCCGCATACCGGAGATTCGCTTCCGCCTCACGGACTTTCGCTTCCAAAACCGCTGTGTCAAGCTGAACCAATACGTCACCAGCCTTGACTTGATCGCCAACTTGCACGTTGACCTGGGTCACGCGCCCGATACTGGCGAAGGAAAGGTTCGCATCCTGCGTCGGGACAACGATCGCCGAAGCTGTGACAGAATCGCCACTCGATGGTCTTCCATTTGAAGGCTGGGATGCATTGCCAGAATCCAAGACGACAGTAGGGACGGACTCCGTTGAACCAGCCTGCCCGCAGGCTGATAGCATCACTGCCAACAAGCTAAAAATCACTAAAAAAACTTTTTTCATTCTTTGTTTCTCCAAACTGTGAAATATTGCAGTTTGTAAAGTATAACAGATTGCACAGGTTTTGCAAAGGTTTTATCAATAAATTAATTGATCTTGGTATCCTTTACAATCTTTCCGTCCTCCAACGTCACTACACGGGAGGCATACGAAATAACGCGCGGATCATGGGTGGCGAATACAAATGTAACACCAGTCTCGGCGTTCAACCTTTTCATGATGTCCATCACCTGCCGCCCATTCTCGGTATCGAGGTTTGCCGTGGGCTCATCGGCAAGGATCAGTTTGGGATTCGTCGCAAGCGCTCGGGCAACGGCGACGCGCTGTTGTTGCCCGCCGGAAAGTTGGTCCGGGCGATGATGAGCACGGTCAGCCAGCCCCACCGCCTCCAGCATTTCATTAACGCGGTTCTTGCGGTCGGCGGGTTTGGTCCCGTTGAGCAGCAAAGGCATTTCGACGTTTTCGTATGCCGTCAGGGTTGGGATGAGGGCAAAGAACTGGAA
>CAZYLM010000242.1:0-4196 GCA_964648645.1 uncultured Anaerolinea sp. | reverse complement strand
GAACCTGGTGCTGACGACCATTCAGGGCGGGCAGGATAAGATCGTGAGCGTTGCGCTGGAGGATGGCATTCTCCAGCAGGCTGAGAAAAATGCTGAATCCTATCTTTACCGTTTCTTCACTGCGCTCGGTTACAGCAATGTGATTTTCCCGCAGGATTAAGAACAAGATTCATGTAGACCTGACAGGTTTTTGGAATCTGTCAGGTCTTTTTTTCTACGGGGTGCAGCTAACGGGGAAGGACACCTGCTCCACCATTTCATTTGGACTCAGTATCTTCAACTTCACCCAATATTCGTTCGGCGCATTGATGCGGTAGAACTCGTTGATCAACTGCGTTCCGGATTCTTCAAAGATCAGCGTGCCCACATCCGAAATGACGCCGTTGCTTGCCTCCCATTGCCATGTCAGCAGGGTTGGTCCATTCGTGGTGACGGCGGCTTCGAAGAAAACCGTCTGGGGGAAGTCGTTGCATCCCACCACAATGCGGGTCGGTTCAACCCGTAATTCCGCCTTTGTCACAGTGACGAAGGGGGGCGGGATGATCGGCAATAAGGAAGTGTCACCTTCCTCATCGGCCACTTCAGAGGAGACCCAGCAAAACCCGCCTGGGTTGATGGGATCTTCAACCTGCCACCAGGTCGATAGGTCATCACGGCCGACAGCGGTAAGTGTTCTGCCGCCGCTGATCTCGTTCAATGTCAGGTACACAATGCCGGGACCGAAACGGCAATTTGCAAGTTCCGCCGTCACTTTGATGGGTACCTCAACCGGAATCGGCGTGGGGGGAGCGGACGCCAGGGTGGGGATGGGTTGAGTAACAGTAGCCGGGACCAGTGTCGGGGGAGGCGGCGTATTCAGAGACGTGCATGCCACCAAGGCGATTACGAGTCCTGCAAGCAGGACGAGGCGTTTCATCTTTCCTCCTTTCAATGATTGGAATTCTACACAGTTTTATAGAATCACGTTGAACGATTCAGGGTTGCAATAACAGAAAATTTGTTCTATAATATTTCATCTTATCCTACCATGGTTTTCCGGCTGCATCGTCCCATTTTTCCATTGAGCGCCTTTGTCCAGTCCCTCATTTATTATGAAGGGATAACCCCTCCACACATGCTGGACCGCTTTCTGCCGGATGGGAATACCGAACTCCTCATCAGCCTTCTGGACGAACCTCAGTACATTCATGATAACGTCACCCTGCAGGCTGTTCAATCCTGCCATCGGTCATGGGTCAGCGGAGTGCGCACGCGGGCGATCACCATTCCATCCGGCAGGGGCAGCCGCATGCTGGTGGTCGGGTTTCGAAAGGGTGCAGCACATGCTTTTTATCCCTTCCCTATGAATGAGATCATGGATACAGTGGTGAATGCAGACCTGGTCTTTGGCAACAGCATCCTTTCTCTGCGCGAGCAATTGCTCGAGGTACGGTCAGTGGATGCGATCTTTCATCTGGTCGAATGCTTTCTCTTGAAGCAAGCCGGGGATCGGGCATATCGTGACAGAACATCGCGCTGTGTTGGTTTCTCCATCGATTATCTCACCCGCGATCCAAATGAAACGTGCCTGCAAAGTCTTGCTGAACAAGTGGGGTATTCACAAAAACATTTCATTGGGTTGTTCAAAGAGCAGGTGGGGGCGACGCCCAAACAATACTTGCGAATTCTTCGCTTTCAGAAGGCGGTGCAAGGGCTGGAAACCGCCTCAACCTTTGATTGGGTAGAGTTCGCCCTCCAAAACGGATTCTACGACCAGGCACATTTCATCAATGATTTCCGCGGTTTCTCCGGCTTTTCTCCAACCGAGTATCTGCGACTGAAGACGAACGCACTGAACTATGTGCCGGTGATGTAGGTAAATTTTTTCCAATACAGGCTCAGGGACCCTTGATAGGATTACATCCATATCTTTACACATCCAAAGGAGATTAAGTTATGGAAGGCTTGTATATCAATCATCTTGCTGTATTTGTCTGTGCGATTATGAATCTGGCACTGGGCGCTTTGTGGTATTCGCCCCTGCTCTTTTCAAAGGCATGGCAGAGTGAGGCCGGGCTGACGAACGAACAATTAGCCAAACAGAATCCGGCAAAAACCTACGGGCTGGCATTCCTGTTCTCGTGGGTCATGGCGTATAACCTGGCTTTCTTTCTCGGAGATTCCGCCACAACCCCCGCATGGGGCACAACTGCCGGATTCCTCGCCGGGTTTGGCTGGGTTGCGTTGAGCTTTGCGATCATCGCGCTCTTCGAACAGCGTTCATGGAGATACATGTTCATCAATGGCGGCTTTCTCACTGTATACTTTACGCTGATCGGTTTCATCCTCGGTATTTGGCGTTAGAGTTTGTTTCTTAAGTACACGGATTTATTACAAGTTTTTCCGTGAGAATCCGTGTACAAAAAGGTTCAGAAAAACTTTTCTTGAAGGTGCAAATCGATTTGATATTGATCACATGGATCAAACCCGTCTATGAGGAGGCAGGAAACTATGTCTGAAGATTTCAGGAAAAACCTTCTGAAATTTATGGCCGAAACGTTCGAAAAGCCGATGGGCATCTTTCTCGACCCGGACACATCTCTGTTCCAAACGCTTGAGACGATATGTGCGGCAGAGGCTTCGATACCCGTTGGCGGGAAGTGCGCTTCGCTTGCAGCACAAGTGGCACACACGACCTTCTTCATCGAATCGTTCGAACGGCTCGCACTTCAGGGTGATGACAGCCCTCGTGATTGGGGGTTGATCTGGAGCACAGTCGAAAAGGTCACGCCAGAGGAATGGGAAGCGTACAAAACCAGCCTGCGCGAAGCCTATGACCGTATGATGAAACTCTTTCACGAGAATCCCACCTGGAACGAAGGTACCATCGGCGGCGCACTGTCCATTGTGGTGCATTCCGCCTACCACCTCGGCGAGATCCGCCAGGCGTTATGCATCCTGAAAGGTTGAGGTGAATCCATGATCCCGGTTGACCCCAAGGCGATTGCAGAAGAATATGGTTTTCATACCTGGCTGGTTCATAATATTCTTGAAGGCATCACTCACGAAGAAAGCCTTCTTCAACTTCCGTTCGAGACCAATTCCATGAACTGGGTTCTCGGGCATATTGTCACCAATCGCAGCCACGCCCTGGAAGCGGCGCAGGTGGAACATGCCTGGTGGGAAGAAGTCCGCGCCTTATATCACACCGGAACACCCAATATCAAACCCGGCGATAAAGCGATTCACCTCGAAACTTTGCTTGCATATCTTGATGAGAGTGCAGGGCTGTTGCAGTCGAAATTGGAGACCGTCGGCGATGTATGGATGAAGGAGAACTTCACCAATTACCGCGGCGAAAAGCCCCGCGAAGTTCACCTGACAAGTTTCCACTGGCACGAAGGCTTCCATATCGGTCAATTGGAGATCTTCAAGGATTTTGTAATAGCCGGACGAAAGTCAGGATAATCACATGAAGTGGATCACAGCCATCCTTGTCCTTCTAATTGCCGGGTACATGCTTTTTGACGGCGTGCGCGCATTGATGGTCGGTGATTACATCACACCTGCAAGCGGGGAGTATGAAGGTAAATTGGGACCATGGGCAAAACTGGTTTCATCCTTCGGCATCGACCCACGTTCGGTATTTATGAAATCCGTATTTGTCGTGTATGCTCTGGTCACATTCATTGCACTCGGCGCATATCTGACAAATCAACCCTGGGGACGATATGCGTTAATTATCACCGCCCTATTCGGGCTATGGTATCTTCCCTTTGGCACGGCAACCAATATCATCGTTCTGATCCTCCTTTTCTTACAAAAGAGATAGGCAAATCTTTACAGCCCGCTACAAAATTGGAGCAGGCTGTTGCGCTTTTTCGGTATAATTTCGGGGATGTTTTTCAAACGGATCGTTCTGACTCTGCTCCTCACAACGGGGATTATCGCCTGCGCCTCTTTCGGGACCTCAAGCACGCCCACCCCATCCGAGCCGACTCCTACTCCTGCGCCGCCCACCCCTACTCCGCCACCTTCGGCTGCGGTTGTCAACGGAGAGTACATCACCACCGCGGAGTATCAAGCGGAGCTTGCACGCTTCAAAGCTGCGCAAACCGCCCTGGGACTCACCTTCACAGAAGAGGATGCGGCGATAACCGTTCTCGAGGATATGATCGCACAGGTCTTGCTGAGTCAAGCCGCGAGGAAGGAAAACT
>CAZYLM010000241.1:0-4202 GCA_964648645.1 uncultured Anaerolinea sp. | reverse complement strand
GAGCAGTGTCGAAGTGAAGAAGGAACCCTCCCGCTGAGTTTTCGGCGGGAGGGTTTATAATTTGGGCGGAATTGGGAAATCACCGCCATGCCGCGACCGCTTAAAGTCTTCCTCTGCCACGCCCACAGCGACAAAGATACTGTCAAAGCTCTTTATGCGCGCCTCAAACGCGAAGGCGTGGACGTGTGGTTGGACAAGGAAAAACTCCTCCCCGGAGCGGATTGGGAATACGAAATCCGCAAAGCCGTGCGTGAGAGCGATGTTGTCATCGTCTGTCTTTCGAAGCAATTCAATCAAGCGGGTTTTCGCCAGAAGGAAGTGCGGATTGCCCTGGAAGAAGCCGACAAGAAACCCGAAGGCGAGATTTTCATCATCCCTGCCCGGCTGGAGGAATGTGACAATCTCGAAAGCCTGAGCAGGTGGCATTGGGTTGATCTGTTCGAAAGTGATGGGTTCCAGCGGTTGATCCTCGCCCTGCGCATTCGTGCGGACAAGATTGGGGCAACCTTGCGCCAGCGCGGGGCGACGACATCTCATCAGAAGAAAATTGCGGAGCAACAGGACACGGAAAAAGAACGCATTGAACAAGCTCGCCGTGAGGAGGAGGAACGGGAACGGCAAAGACTCGCCAAAGAACAGGCAGACCGTGATGCTGCTGAAAAGGCGGAACGCGAACGTCTTGCGCGTGAAGCAAAGGAAAAAATCGAACGCGAGAAGATCGAGCAGGAACGGCTCGAAAGGGTAGCGATTGAAAAGGCGGAGCGTGAGCGGCTCGACCGGGAAGCCGCCGAAAAAACCGAACACAAGAACGCCTCTAAACAAATAATGGAAGAGTCGGCTGCTATGCGCGCTGTTGTAAGGAGACGGGCGCCCGCACCCAAATTGAATGCGCGGACTTTGGGCATTGGCGGTGTCGTATTTGCCTGCCTGTTGCTTGCGATATTCAGCGGGAACTATTTCATTAAAAATATTAATTCTGCGCCAACAGAAAATACTCCCATTGTTATCATCCCCACTTCTACCAAGACAAAAACTCCAGCCCCCACCCAAACCCGTACACCAGTTCCACCCACATTGACTCCCACTCCCGGCATTGGTTCGACCAAGAATGGTGAAGATGGCATGACGTTGGTATTTGTGCCAGCGGGTGAATTTACAATAGGCAGTGATATTTACCCAGATGAACAACCCATTCATCAAGTTATTTTGGATGATTTCTGGATCGACCAGACCGAAATCACTAACGCCATGTACGCCAAATGCGTCACGGATGGCGATTGCGAACCGCCTTCCTCTTCGAGTTCTTACACTCACGAATCGTATTACGGCAACTCAACCTATGACGATTACCCTGTCATCTATGTGAGTTGGAGTAAAGCCGCCGCCTATTGCAAATGGGCGGGGCGCAGACTGCCAACCGAAGCGGAATGGGAGAAAGCCGCGCGCGGTACAGACGGGCGGACATATCCTTGGGGTGAAGAGATTAGTTGTGATATTGCCAACTATAGCGGATGCATAGGCGACACAACAGAGATTGGTTCATACCCCGGCGGTGTAAGCATTTACGGGGCATTGGATATGGCTGGTAATGTTTGGGAGTGGGTGAACGATTGGTATAGCGATACGTATTACAAAAGTTCTCCTTTATCGAATCCGCCCGGCCCTTCTTCCGGGCAATATCGAGTGCTGCGGGGCGGCTCGTGGGGCTACAGCGATGACTACGTCCGTTCCGCCAACCGCAACTGGGGCGTTCCGGCGGATTCCAGCTACTTCCTCGGTTTTCGTTGCTCCCTCTCACATCCATAGTAGTACCATCCACGAATGGTGTCACGAACATACGAATGCCTCCCACCTTGTATTCGTTTAATCGTATAAATTCGTGGACGGCAATAAACCAAAACTCCCGTCCAAGTGGGCGGGAGTTCTTCTATTCACTATTATCTATTCACGTTTCACTCTTCACTCACCACTTCATCACGACAAGATCACCTGCCCGCAATACTCACACTTATCCATGCCGAGTTCGAGCGTCCCGCCGCAGTTGGGGCAGGCGAAGGTCTCGGTCTTGATCTGGAAGCCCGCGGTCTTGAAGGCGGCTTCGTTTTCGGCGAGATCTCCACGCAGGCGTTTAAGGCGGGCGAGGTAGGCGTCACTGGACATTTCACCGGCTTTGCGCAGGCGTTCCACGTCCGCGATGTGTTCTTTCAACATGCGGCGCTCGGCTTCCAGGCTTTCGCGGCTCTTGTCTTGCAGGGAGAGCTTCATCTCTGGCTTGGGTGGAATGGAGGCGAGGATGGCTGCGATGACCAAAATCACAGCCGAGACGATCACGCCCACAACCAGCGGCGTATATTGAAAACCGGGGATCGAACTGAAGGTGACTTTATTGGTCGTCACCTGGTCGTAATCTGCAATGACAACGTAGCGTTCACTGCCGAGTTTGCCAATGTCGATTCGGGTAATACCGCTGCCATGGTCAGGCAGGTTATTGCGTGTGCCGTCGTCAGTGAAGACTGCCACCTTGCCCGAATCATCACCGATGACCGCTTCCTGTTTGCCGTCTTCGTTGATATCCAATCCGGCGATCTCGGTCACTTTATCAGAAAGTGACCCCGTCCACATTTGGGTCGCAGTGGTGCCGTTGAATGAGAATGCCCAAATGCCGCCGTCTTTTCCACCGACCACGATCTCGCGCGAGGATGGGTCTCCGTTCAGTTCCACTTCTCGCACTTCGCTGATCGCCTGACCCAGCGATTTCTCGAAAATGACATTCGCTTCTGCTGCGCTGTAGATCCGGAATAAACCGTATTCGCCGCCAGTGATGATCTCGCTGTTGCCATCTGCGTTGAGATCGAACGCCCGCATCCTTCTTAATTCTTCCTGGTTCGCCGTCCAGACAGTGCTTCCATCTGAAGCGAAGACTTTCACCGTCCCGTCGTTGGAGGCGATGGCGACGTGGGGTTCTCCGCCGATGAGGGCATCGTCCATGCCGCGGATCTCCCTCGAGCCGACGTTGCCATTCCATAAGGAGGCGCCATCCGTGCCCAGAGCTAAGACTCCGCCCGAGTTATCGCCGAGAACGATTTGAGGTCCGCTCGAGAAGCGGATGACCGCCACGCGCGACGGGAAGCCGATATTGAGCGTTTCCGCGATGGTGGACGAAGTTCCTTTGGAGATAACATCCACTGCCATACCCACTCCCGTATAGTAGACGACAATATCTTCAGCGCCATCACCGTTCACATCGCCAAGCGTGGTTTTTGGGGAACTGTAGTCAAATCTCCATTTGGGGTTGCCTGCGCCGTCGAACACGCTGACATTGCTGGTATTCTGGATGAAGAGTTCATCCTGTCCGTCGCCGTCGAGGTCGATGACTTTCATACTCTCCGCCTGTGAATAAGGCTGGGACCATGCCGGTTTGCTTCCGAACTTCTCTGCAGCGGCAAATCCGCTGAAGGAGAAAACGCCTGCCACGGCCATGACGAGGCAAATCAATACGAACGCGACAATAAAGGGGATGATTTTACGACTCATTATTTATGCAGCCTTTCGTTCCAATAGTGAATATGCCGATTTGAGAAAGGTCAGGATGTCTGTCTGCCCGACCTCTTCGAAGGGGGAGACGGCGAGGATGTTGATCATGCCGCCTTCGGTATCGAGTTGTGCAACCTTGTATTTCCCCACATCCTTGTTCAACGAGAACAGGTTGTTGGGTTTGATCGTGTACACCTCGGGGTTGACCACGATGCGTACTTTCAATTCCTGTTGTGAACCTTTGAATTTTTCCGGTTTGAGTTTGCTCTTGCCGCTGATCCGCGACCGCTTCCAATAGGACGCGCGTTTTTTGGTTTTTTGAATCGCTGTGACTCGCAATACATTGCCATCGTAAAGTTTTGCCTTGAGCGAAAGCCAGGGATCGTTGAAAAGCTGGGTGGTCCGATTTTGGGTGTCCTTTGTCTCGCGCGCCACTTTGGTTTGCAGCATGGAGCCGGTCAGGTCGAGATGCCCAAGGAAGGTGGAACCCGGTTTGAGGTCGTCGCGAAGCGTGTGCAGGATCTCCTTCGTGCCGTTATAACGCGGTGAGAAATCGAGGATGTCGCTCCTTCGCAGGCTGCGTGCCATCACAATGGCGGCGACCCAGAGCAAAAGTCCGCCGCCAATGAAGACGAAGGATGAGGAATAACCGAACAGGATGATGACCA
>CAZYLM010000240.1:0-4210 GCA_964648645.1 uncultured Anaerolinea sp. | reverse complement strand
TGACGTTGCAGATTGCGCATGGTCATTGTTTACGACTCCTTTTCTTGGGAGCGGCAGGTTTTTTCTTTAGTACCTTTACAGATTTGGGCCTTTTAACTGATGGAGCCTTCTCCTCCGCGACAGGGAGGGAAACTTTTGGAGCTTCGGGCATCGGTTCAGAAGCCGGAGCTGCATTCTCTGCCTCCTCAGCCTGGTCTGCAAAAACCTCCAGACGGCGTAGAAGGTACGAAATGCCAAACAGAATGCCCAACGGGATCAAACATCTCAAGACGAACAGCAACCCCATGATGATGGGACTGGTTGAAGGTTCGTTCATATCCTCACCCTCCCAAGGTGGAGTACCCAACAATGTAAAACATCGATCATCAGCATCGCGTCTCCAAGGATGACTAGATTAATTTCCGATAAGTATACTCCCAAAAGAAGGGGGACTGTAACTTGACAATTGTCATGATTTTTGTAGTTACTTCCATAACCCTTTCCACCGGTCTCAAAGCAAAATAAAAAGCCCCGAACGAGGCTTGTTCGGGGCTAACCATGCACATTTTCCGTTAATGTTCGCTGTGTTTACCCTGGAAAGGCAGATACCGCGCTGCAAAACTGAACATTAAGAGCCAGTAAGAGATAACGAGGGACGCAACGGCGAATTCGACCCACGTCGGCGTGTACGAACTGATACGAATGATCGGGGTATATGGATCGTAACTCGGGGTGGCGATCAGACCTGCGAAGTTATAGTTCCAGCGGGTCAAAATGGCGGCAAAGATCGGAATGACGGAGAACGCCATCAGGTAGCGGAAGTTTTTGACCGATTTTGCTGAAAGCAGGACAGACCCGGCAATTGCTGGCAACAATGCCTGCCCGATCCAGAACACGAGCGAGTAAGGGGCGACCGCATTCAAGGCATCGGTCTGCAGGTTGATATTCCGGTCGAACGAGTAATAGTTCGTGACAGCCCAATCCCAGAGCCGCAAATAGGTAAGCAGGAGAGTGATCCCACCGGCGATGCGGGCGACATCATAAAGCACATCATCGTCGACCATCCCGGGGCGCATCACACGGAAAACGATCACGCCCATGAAGAATAGCAACGCGATCCCGCCGCTCATGGCTGAGAAAACGAATTGAACCGGGGCACTCTGGTTGAACCAGACCCCGCGTCCGAACAGGACCGAATATGTGGCGCCCAGCGAAGCCTGATGCAGCAACGACAGTGTGAGTCCAACAACCGCAAGGATGGGTCCAAATCGATGCAGCCAGTGCGAGAGGGATTTTGCAAATACGGTTGCCTTCCTGACAATGGGGAATTTCTCATGCCAGGCGTGATGTTCAAAGAAAGGATGCTCGACGATGATCGGCAGCAATTCCGCAACCAGGACGGTCAGGTAGAGCACCACACACATGGTTACTTCCCAAAGGAGGGAGTGTACCTGCCAGTAAACCACCGGATGCCAGAAACGCAGAGGTTGACCAAGATCGAACAAAAGCACCAAACCTGCCGTCGAATAACCGAGGAAGCCAAGCAGGACAGCCAGTTTGCCGATGACCTCAAATCGTTTGAGCCGCAACAGGTAGACGATCACACCGAATACAAAGGCGGAACCGCCTAATGAAATGGACGAAAGGTCGATCGAGATCCACAAACCCCAGGGGACTTTGTTCGAAAGCCCGGTGACCTGTAAACCGTCACGCAAGACAATGAACACCCCCACCAGCCCGAATAAAACACCCGCGGCCAGTAGCGCGATCCAATAAGGGAAGATATCGACGCGCCTGCTGCCGAAACGAACCTTTGGGTATTGAATGGTATTTTCCATGCCTAACTCCCTTGGAAGCGATTCTCAGCGCCTTGCGCCGGTGGGATGTAGAACACGTGCGGTTCAGTACTCAGTTCTTCTCGCAGCCGCAGGATGGTCTTCGCTTCCGAAAGAGCCACAGAAACCGGGCTCTCG
This sequence comes from uncultured Anaerolinea sp., assembly GCA_964648645.1. Taxonomy (GTDB): domain Bacteria; phylum Chloroflexota; class Anaerolineae; order Anaerolineales; family Villigracilaceae; genus Villigracilis. Next base: position 2,258 of record CAZYLM010000240.1, on the reverse strand, counting down.
GGGTTGTTCAAATCACCGAAAATGCGTGCGCCGGTGGGGCAGGCATTTACACAGGCGGGAGTCGCTTGTGGATCCACCCCAGGGACGAGGTCCCGCTCCAGACCAGAATCGATGCGATGGGAACAAAAAGTGCATTTTTCCACCACTCCGCGCGGACGATTGGGAACCTCTTGAAAACCGAACGCGGGCGATTGCGGGCTTAGAGCGATCGGTTCCTTCCAGTTGAAAACGCGTGCATCATACGGACAGGCGACCTGACAGTACCGACATCCGATGCAACGGTCGTAGTTCATCGCCACAATGCCGTCCGGACGTTTGTAGGTCGCGCCCACCGGGCAGACGTGAACACAAGGCGCTTCCTGACAGTGCATGCAGGGTCGTGAAAGGAAATATTTGTCACCCGATTGGGTCGTTTCTTCCGTGACCACGCAATAGCGCATATCATCTGCCAGGTTGTTGATGGCCTCGCAGGAATACGTGCAATACTGGCACCCGATGCACAGGTTAATATCGATCAACATCCCCCACTTGGGACCCGTCCCCTCCTCCCCGCCGGATTCCACACTGGCGCTCGCGTTCATCGTACCGATCACCAGTTGAGTGACCCCGGCTGCGCCAGCCAAAGCGCCCGCGAGTTTTAGAAAATCGCGACGAGAAGCAGGCACCTTCCCCTCGACGGGTTGTTCATTATTTTGTTCGCTCATAATCAGCCTCCATACGTTCAAGGAACCAAGGGGCTATTCGCCGTTTGCAGGTTTGCCGGGGTCTTTTCCGACCAATGCCCAGCTAATGACTCCACCGATGAGCATGCCTCCAAAGACCAGGGTCCAGGATGGCATCTTAACCCCGCCGCCCGTTTCTTCCACAGGCTGTTCGGTCTGGACCGGCTCAGGCGTGATTTCCGCCATCGCATCGGGCGTATCCATCGCTTTGACTTCAAGCCCGGCATCCAGCATTCGTTTGGCTTCGTGCAGGTCTTTGTGGCACTCATCGCAGGTTTGCACGGCAACGATCAGGGTGTGATTCTTATCGGTTCCCATATGGCAGTTGACACAGCCCAACCCGGCGGCAAAATGGGTCGATTCAAGCATGGTCTTCATTTCGCTCTTGTGGCAGTTCTCGCACACGGTTCGCGAGCCGTTTGAAAGTTTGAGACCCTGCGAATGCTGTTCGTGACAGCTTATGCAGGTAAGGCCCACTTGCCCATGCTGGCTGATGGCGAGCTGACCGGCAATATTCTCCCCTGCCACCTCGGCATGGCAGACCAGACAGGTAGTCTCTTCGCTTTCGACGGTGTATTTGGCGTTATCCGGGTGTTCCCCGCTTGAGTCTGCAAGTTTATGGCAGACAAGGCAGTTCACACTTGCCTCTCTATGGCGGCTATCCTCCCAAAGCTTGGCGGCCTGATCGTGACAGTCAAGGCAGTCTTTCAGGTCCTGTTTGAACGGTTCCGTTGCAGACACCTTGTGTGAGGGCAAAAACACAAGCGCGGCAAGCAAAACCAGGAAGACCACGGCGAACGGTACAAGCAATTTCAGGTTCTTAGTCATTGTTCACAATCTCCCGTGTAAACAAAAAGATTCGTACGAAGGTGATATTACTAATTAATAATTCGATAAGTAAGTGAAAACTGTCACAAAAGCGGATAATGAATGTCATTCATACCGATTTACACAGGAATCAAAAATGGCAGCGGGCTGTTCACCCACCGCCATTTCTATTTCTGATCTGCCCTTTTTACTTGGCTGGGACTTCAGGGCGTGTGTACTTGCTCACATCACCACCCAAATCCTGGATCGAGTCGATCAAGATCTGGATAATGTACTTCGGATTGTGAACGAACGCGCCGGGGTCCTTCTGGCTGTACTGATAGTTGAAGGCTGCCTTGACGAGGCGGGGTGTCCAGGTCGCGTAGGCTTTGCCATCCGCGCCGTAGAAGTACGGGTAGGCAGTCGCCTTGTACTCGATCGCGCCACCGTTGGCTTCAGCGTATGCCTGCAATTGGGCGTAGAGGGCTTCAGCGAGGGTATCGACTTCACCCTTGATGCCTTCGGTCACATCGCCGTCACCGTCGTAATCCACAGTATCTTCATCACCGCGGATTTCTTCTGGATTGGTGGTGTCGTGGCAGGTTTCGCATTCTTCAACCTTGGGTTCGAGGGCATGGACGTCATGGCAGTCGGTGCATTTGTTCATCTTGCCATCTTTGTCGGCATGCATGTTCTGACCCACATATTCCTTGCCTTCGTACTGGTAGG
>CAZYLM010000239.1:0-4253 GCA_964648645.1 uncultured Anaerolinea sp. | reverse complement strand
CCTTCTTTCATGGTTTCAGCTCCCGAATGAGTATCGGCCCCAATGCGGATACTCACCACGAGCGCCAAAACCCTACTCCTAAAAAAGCCATCCAAATAGTGCTGTAGAATTAAGCACCCACGAAGAAAGCGAAACAAACCCGCCCCGCATTTTTAAAGAACACTTCACCCTAGAATGAAACGGCGGAGGGAGTCAAGAAGAACACGCCCCGTTTGCTTTTCGAGCATACTTTCAGAATATGACTCTCAAGAAAAAATTATCGTCGGCTTTCTTGGACCGTTTGCTCTTGTGTTCCTTCTCAATGTTTTCAGCCACGACAGTGAAACACAAAACATCCAAACTCTACAGAAGATCAATACCTGTTTTATTCCCGACGAATTTACTTGGTTGCAATGCGGTGAAATTTTTGGTAAATGAGGCATCATCATAAGGTGTAACAGGGACTAGCCACCGTGAAAATCCTGAAATATGTACTGCTTGTTTTGCTTGTTGGCGTAATGAGTGAGACTCTGCCAATCTTGAGTTATGCGGAAGCGCCGTGCCATGGCTGCTGGATGGTTGCCTTTGAAGAAGACTTCGAGCACACCAAGCTTCCATCGCCTCGCTGGTTTACCGACACTTACCCCGACACAGTCTTTTCCGACAACGGCTCATTTTTTCAGCAGCAAGGCATCACGCCTCCCGTCGCATATCGCGCCACGGCCTCATTCGGCCAAAATCAATGGCTAACGATCGAGTCGTACTCACGTTCAATAGCGACGCCTTTTGGTGACTTGCTCGCCATTACAGACGACCCCAGCGGCGCCCCCAACAAGGTATTGCGATTGGCATCTCCCGCTCACACAGACGCCACCGTGATCCGATCAACCCAGGAGTTGCCCAATAAATACCGGATCTCATTACGCGTCGGCTTCGCGGATTTCGGCGATGGAAAGCCCGGCCTCAATGGGTACAACGGTGGCGAATCTGCAGGCCCCTGGCTCGTCGGCGACGATGCGGATGCCACGGTGGAGAACGGTTTCTACTGGCTGACGATCCTCGACTCCATGCCACGGCCACATAACAACGTGTGGATTCACCACCACCGCAAGGTCACCTTCGATTCCGACAACAACTACCCCCCATGGATGGAGATCTACAACGGCAAATCGTTCATCGTCAGTGGTAAAATGCCGTTGATGATGTTCGGGATCGACGGGCGCGGTAAAGTCTCGGAATACAACGGCAAGCCTTTCTTTTCATACTCTGCCGGTAAGTGGCAACCCTCTGGCTACATTCGCGCAGTCGACAGCTACAAACCTAAGCGGTGGTACAAGGCCATCATTGAACGCAATGGCAACACGTTCACGCTGACCGTTTCGGGTGACTTCAAATACGGCGGTCAGCGCACCTACACAGCCAGCATCGATGCGGCCACGAATTGCATTTGGCATTACAACCAAGAGCCACTCGCTAACTCGTCGCCATGTGTCGACAACAGCCACTACCCTTCATTGCCGAGCGAAGCAGCGCTATGGCCAGCAAGCTCAAAATGGCCCGACTATTTCATGTTCGGCGACCCGCACAACAACTTTTATGAGGGGAAGGTCTACTACGACGATGTGCGCATGGAAGTCTGGAAAGACTGAAAAGACGGGCTTGCGTCATGCCCCCGTCTTTGCGATGGGAATCGCCGCCCAGTTCCGCGGTGAACAAACCCGTCGCCCACTAGAGCATTCGCCGAAGGGATAGGAAATTCAACCGTCTCTGGCATAGGAGAAGAGTAGTTCTGGGGCGCGTGAGCGCCCCGAGTCTGCTACTCTCGTTCCCCAAACAACCTTTTTTGAAACGACTTAGCTTCATTCTCAATCCCCCCAAAACCCCTTAAACCGCTCGCTCGATAATTCCGTATAGCGCACGGTGTGCTGAATATTCTTGTGCCCCAAGTAGTGTTGGATAGCGCGGGTGTCGTGGCCGTCGTTCGCGAGCTTGTAGCCGCACCCGTGCCGCAGCATGTGGGGATGCACCGGGAAACCTACCGTTGATTCCTCCCCCGCCCGCGCCAAGAGCTTCCGAAATCCCGCCGCCGAGATCGGTCCCCCGCGCTCGCTCGCAAACACATACGCCCCGCCAGTTGGTCCCTCCCGCTCCAATTTCCGTAAGGCTCGGATTTCGGGACCGCGCAACGGATGCATGCTCGCTGTGCCCCGCTTCACCCGATTGACCTGAAGCCGCCCTTCCTTCACATCCACCTGGTCCCAGCGCAAAGCGACTAGCTCCGACACCCGCAGCCCATGCCGATACGCCAAGAGGATCATCGTCGCATCCCGATGGCCGTAGCGTCCCCGCGCCTTGGCCGTCCGCATCAATTCCTCCACCTCGCTTTCGGTGAGGTGCTCCCGACTCCGGCGGTCGCGGTTCGGCACCCGCTTCGGAGGTCCAGCGGGTCGGACTGTCCCGTTTACAGGGATTGGCGCCTCTTTAAGGGGTCTCGGTTTCATACGGGTTTCGGGAAGGTTTGCGGGGGCTGACTGTCCCTTTAATGGGCATTATTGGGACAGTTTTTCGGAAGAAAGAACCGGGGGTGCCGGTTGGGTTGAGAGGAATACACTGGGAAGAACTATAACCATCTCAAGAATAGCATGAGTGGGAATATCGAGCGAATCGGAATTCATCGCACAGCTTGTGCGATGAATTCGTCTCAGATGCCTCCTGCTTCACTCCATTGCCTCAACCAGCGGCAGGGCGCTTGACCAGGTTGTGCCCGTTTCTTAGCGTCCCGCTCTCACAGGGATGTCAAACTCTGTTACAGCGAAGTTCTTAACGGTTACGAGACCGCAAACCTTATCCGCCGGATCGTCTCCTGGACCCGTAGCGGCTCCCCAATAGTTATTGGGAGCGAGGACCGGATTCGTAGCATCATCATTTTTGATGCCGCAGTACACATCATTACCGTAGATATTATTTTTAGTAATAACAAGGGTTGCATTATCCGCATCAGGGACATTAATGCCAACTTCTTTATTGCCTACGATAATATCGCTTTTAATCACATGGCCACTGCCACGAACTTCAAATCCAGTGCTGTTACCGACCACAGCATTGTTAATGAACTCATGATTCGTGCCATGAATATCGAAACCGTACAAATTATCGCTCGCTAAATTAGCTCTAAAGCTATTTTGGTTACCCGCAACTCCGAAACCAATTCCGTAGCCGGTGCTGTCATAGTTACGAGTGGCAAAATTGGTGATATATTGGTTTCCACTGGATTCTTCGCCACACCAGAAACCGTTATTGTTTCCATGAGCGACGTTCTTCAAAAACGTAACACTGCCGCTGCTGCTTGAGTGAAAGCCGGTTCCATTACCGGTCGCAACATTATCTTGAACGGTTATTCCAGTCCAAGCTCCTTGATAGATAAACAGTCCATATCCCCCGCGCTCGGTGTTGCTGTTGGTGAGTGTAAAACCTTGGTTTGGGCCACCAAACGTCACATCATTAGACTCAATCCACACGACACGCTCATCGAACCTTTCACCCCTCAATATCGTCGCTCCAGCGCCATCGCGGGAAATCACCGTCAGCGGTTTTTGGATTACTATCATTCGATAGTCAGATTTTCCTGCAAGTTCCAACGTTTCCGTGTAAAGACCTGGACCTACGATGACTGTATCGTTGTCACTCGCATTATTAATCGCTCGATTGATGGTTCGACAGGGGTCTATTGAAGACCCGCACGCCGAACTGTCCACCCCGTTATTTGCCACAATCAACTCGGCGGCCCATGTTGGCATTACCATAATGCTCGGTAGGAATATCGCAACGATTTTAATATTCATAGATATATACTTCCCCGCTGTTTATGGCATAGATAATTCGACTGGATGATCTAAAACAAAAAGCCGCACCCCCTCTTGCAACCTCATAACGACAGTCGCCCTCGGCAGTCCGGCCTTTCTTAAAAATCCGCAACATTACCGTCCCCGCCTCACAGCGGGCTTTATTTTAGTAATGCCGCGAACGTATTACAGCATAAATATAAAGGGTATCAACCCAGAAAAACACTCGGAAAATCAAAAATATATCTTCACATAATACGAAACAGTACCCTTCCCGAAACCCATTCCAGCGCGAGTGTCTCGAAATGCTGATACCGCGTTTCGACACCCCTGCCATGCCACGCTTTTTTTTGCCTGTCGAGCGTGACACAGACCCTCCCGGCCGTTTTCTTTTTTCAGAAGACCTTCAAGCGCTTGCCGGAGAAAATCCCA
>CAZYLM010000238.1:0-4318 GCA_964648645.1 uncultured Anaerolinea sp. | reverse complement strand
AGCGGCAGGAGTCCGCGTTGAAAGAAGCGCTGACCTATTCGCAAAACAGCAACCCGCAGGCATTGCAGGCACTGCTGCTTTCCGGGCGCTTTTTAGCCCAGACCGGGCGCCCTGCGGAAGCGGGTAAGCAACTCGAGTCTGCGCTTGCGCTTGCAAAAAAATTAAAAGACCGCACGCATGAAACGGATGCGGTCTTAATGCTTGCCGAATTGAGCCGCGAGCAAAGCCATTGGAGCGATGCAAAAAAGTATTATGACAAAGCCTTGAAACTGGCGCGCACCCATTCGAACAAAGTCCATGAGGCCAAAGCCTTGAAAGGCATCGGCTACGTCTTTTCAGACCAGGGCCGCCCGAAGGACGCTATTGCGTGGATCGAGCGTGCGATCCAAATCGATCGTGTGATAGGAGATACCTGGCAGATTGCGCACACCCAAACCGGGTTAATGTCCGCGCTGATGGAAAGTTCCGCATGGGACCGTTTACTTGCCACCGCGGCAGAAGCCATTCCTGCGCTGGAAGCCTTTGGAGACCGACCCAACCTCGCTGTTGCGCGTCATAATCAGGCTCTGGCGTATAGGGCGTTGGGCGAATCAGAGAAAGCCCGCCAGGCACTTGAAGAGAACTTGCAGGTCTTCGAATCGTTTCGCAGCCGCCGCGCCATGGGGACGACGCAAGCCGTTTTGGGAAGTATTGCCGAAAACGAAGGCAGGCATCAAGAAGCCATTACCCTTTATCGCAGGTCTCTTGAGAATGCTGAAGCGGTGAAATCTTTGGATGGAATCGCCAATGCGCAATGGTATCTTGGATCGCTCCTCTTAAATCTGGAACAACCGCTGGATGCAATTCCGCTTTTGGAGACGGCGCTGGCTTCATGGATGGAACAGAAAAATGAGTGGGAAAGAAAACAGACCGGGGTGGTTTTAGGGCAGGCATTGCTCACAGTGGGAGAAAAAGACCGGGCGGAAGAATTCGCTTCAAATGGGTGGGAGGCGTTTCAGTCCGGCGAACCTTTGGGGGAAAATCCGCAGGGCTGGTTGTGGTCGCTTTATCGTTTGTTGCAGGGCTTGAATCAAACCGACCGCGCCCACGAAGTTTTGCAAGGCGCTTATGACGAATTACAACGACAGGGAAAAAACATCACCGACCCAGACATGCGGCGCGGCTTCTTTGAACGAAACCCGCAAAACCGTGCCATTCTGAATGCCTATTCCCAATTGGTGGACGCACCGCGTGTGATCTCGGTCTCGCTTGCCCGCAAGGATGTTCCATTGGGGCGCGCTTTGCGCAAGGATGAATTCGTCCTGGTGAGGTGGACGATGAACACGCCCGAGGATGAATCAATCGTTGACAAAACCCGGCGGCGACAACACCGCCTCAAACGCCTTTTGGCTGAATCGGCAGCCCAGGGCGCCGCCCCCACGGACGACGATCTCGCGCAGGCGTTGGAAGTCAGCCGTCGCACGATTCTGCGGGACATGCAGGAACTAGCCGCCGACCAAACCCAGCCGGCCACCCGTAAGCGAAAAAAATAGTTTGCGCCGAAGCTCTGTTTCAGACTTGAAGCGGGGCTTTTTTGTCACAATAGTTCAGGGTTCCGGCTTTTCAAGCCTTCAGTTTTGTCGCAAAAGCGAAAATCCTCCTTTCGGCTTCGAGAACCTTTCGAGAGGCTGTTTATAGAATAGGCATATAAAAAAGGAGATAACCCATGAACAAAATTTTATCCGCCCTCTTGCTTGCCGTGACCTTGATGCTGACCAAGCTCGTCCAATCCGTGACCGGAATTTCGCAGAACGCCGAGAATACCTGGCAGGGAAACCGCGTCCGCCCTGTCGGAGCGGGTCCGCGCAAATAGCGTATACCTGAAGCTACCTGTAGCGACCACGAAAAAGGAGACCAATATGAACGAGACCGTTTTTACTGTTATCAAGATTTTTGGGGTTTTGTTCGTTATTTGCAAATTCATCAACATGGCTGCACATCTTTCTGACGCCGGTGAAACCCGCTCGGTGATGGGCAAATCCCTTTCGTTGCGTGCAGGGATCTTTTCAGCCAGATAATTTAAGGCATCAAAAAAGCCCCGAGTAAAACTCGGGGCTTTTTACTTTTACTTAACTAAATTGCGCAGCACTGTGGGCAGGATGCCTCTGTTGCAGTTAGAGTTAACATTCTCTATTTTCTCCAAAACCTCTTCCGCATCCGCCTTACCCCAGTAACACTCCATGTCCTTGCCCATTTGCAGCACATATCGAACGGACTCTCCCGCTTTATTCCCTTTTGCGCTGGCATGCACATATGTTCCATTAAACGTGATAGGAATGGCGGAAACAAGCGGGGAGACGAACCCAATCCCATCCGGGCGGGTTGTTTATCTTATATTTAACCCGGCGATCATTATGTTGACATAATGATTCTCTTATTGGCGCCGACCTCGGAGGATGGATATGAATCCCAACACAGGAAAAAGTTCTGCCGGGCTGCCGGCACGTCTACGCTTCTTGGCACTTTTATTAGTATGGCTTATGGTGGTGACGCCATCGGTCATATACAGTGTTTACACCTCGTTTTTGAACTCTTCGTATACACTAGATATCGAGAAGTGGGTTTACGTGTACCTGAATTTCGGCTCATTCGTCGTCGGGCTGGCTGCGGCAGCGGTCATTTTCTGGCGCAAACCGACCGACCGGCTGGCATTCATCGTTTCACTCATGCTGGTAACCTGGACGAGCACAAGCAACGGCTACGATTTTTGGTATTCGCTCGGGCTCAGCAGTGACGCTTCCATCAACACGATCGTCGCGTATTTTATTTCCTTTTTTTACACGCTGGTGATGTCCATCCTGCTTTTGTACGTCCTGTTGATGTTTCCGAACGGGCAATGGGCGCCAGGCTGGACCCGCTGGCTCTTCGGCTTCAGCCTGGCAGGCATGTTCATCCTGCCAGTCTACCTTTGCTTCATGCTTTTTGTAATTCAAAACATGCCAACCGCGCTTCAAACCTTCTTCCTAGACTATCTTCCGGAACTATCGCGGCTGGGCGTGCTTGGGATCGGCGTGCTGGCGCAAATGTACAGGCTATTCACTACCAAAGACCCGCTCCAACGCCAACAGTTGAAATGGATCGCGCTTTCGCTGATCGGTATGACGATCTTTTACATCCTATATTGGTTAAGTTACATGATATTCAACACCAGTTCCGGATCGTTCGCAGACTTGACGCTCTTCTTCCTGACCTTGTTCTTCACCTATGGCTTCATTGTGACCTTTGCAATCTCCGCCTTGCGCTACCATATCTGGGATATTGACATCGTTATCAACAGAACCCTGGTTTACAGCGGGTTGACTACAATTCTCGGCTCGATCGGCATCACGAGCGCGGTCCTGTTCGAGCTATATGCAGATCAATACCTGAAAAACAGCTCCCCCCTGATCGGTATGATGGCGATCCTGCCGCTCGTGATTCTATTCGTCCCGTTACGCGATGCACTGCAAAACTTCGTGGATAACCGCTTCAAACCTGAGGAGGTTGATTTCAGCGGGAGCATCGTCGAGTTTTCGCCCGAAGCGCAGTTGATGCTAACCTCGGGCGACATCTTGAAAATCCTGGCACGCCAGATACGGGATCAATTGGAAGTGGCGGAGGTGGAAATTTACTTGAAACATGAAAAGGGGCATCTGATATTGAGTGAGCCGGCCAGCGAGGAGACGGAGATTTCCATGTTATCCATCGCGCCAAAGGAGCGGGCAATGCTTGAAAAAGGGGAGCCGCTCGCGCCTGCCGACACATCCCACTATTCCCTCTACCTACCGTTGACATTGAAACGCGCATCCAAACCGGATTTCCTGGGAGCTTTGGCGCTTGGCAAAAGAAGGAACGGAGTCGGATATTCCTCCCCTGTACTAAAAAGCCTGAAAAAATTCGGTGCGGACGCTGGCAGGGTTTTGTACATCGCCAAACTGCGCGAAAGCACAGGACGCAATATCATCGAACGCCTGGCATCCCTTGAAAAGGGTCTCGCCAAATTAAAAACAGACCTCGCATGACACATAAAACGCGATCCGTAAAAACGGGTCGCGTTTTATGTTTTGCACCCCTTCGATGATGCCAAGGGCGCATCTCAGAGAAGGTTTGCGAATTACTTTTACTTCACCAAATTTCTCAGTACCGTGTGCAGGATGCCGCCGTTGCGGTAGTAGTTCACTTCCACATCGGTGTTCAGCAGCGCGGTGGCTTTAAATTCGATTACCTTGCCATCGGCTTTCTTGGCTTTGACAGTCAATTCGCCCTTCGGCTGGATGTTGTCGCTCAAGCCTTCGATGTC
>CAZYLM010000237.1:0-4348 GCA_964648645.1 uncultured Anaerolinea sp. | reverse complement strand
TTTCTCAGCGACCTCAGTGAACTCTGTGGCTAAAAAACCTCTTACACACTCTGTTAGGCACTCCCTTATTTTGTTGTACCTTGAGTTTGATATCCTCAGCCACCGATCTTGGAGAACAAAGAAGCCTCCCAAAATGGTCGCGGGTTTTATTCTTTAAGGATATGCGTGTCCTGGGGCATCCACTTCACCCTGACCCGATCACCTTTGGCAAATTCCCGATCCTCACTTTTATAGCTGTTCTGGACGCGGGCAATAATATCGTTGCCATGTGGCAGGGTAATCAAATAGCGCGTATCAGTTCCAATGTATACCTTGCTCAGGATCGTTCCGGAGAGCCCAGCGCCATCGTTTGTAGATAAGGCAATCTTCTCCGGGCGGAGGGCGAATGTTACTTGATCGCCAGGTTTTGGCTGGTTGGCTGGGGCACGCACAGAAACCATTTCTCCGCCAATATTTAGTTCGATCGCACCCTGCCCAAGGGAATGGACCGTACCACTAATGAAATTGCATTCGCCAATAAAATCCGCCACAAATCGATTGGCTGGCTCTTTGTAGAGTGTCAGCGGATCGCCCAATTGCTGGACTACACCGTCTTTCATGACTGCTATGGCGTCTGACATGGTCAGCGCTTCTTCCTGATCGTGAGTGACATACACAAACGTGATGCCAACCTGCTCTTGAATCTGTTTCAATTCGAACTGCATGACCTTGCGCAGTTTCAAGTCTAACGCGCCAAGCGGCTCATCAAGTAGAAGGACCTGGGGTCGATTAACCAATGCCCGGGCAAGGGCGACGCGTTGTTGCTGCCCGCCCGAAAGTTGGGAGGGCTTGCGGTTTCCCAGCTCTGCGAGTTTGACCATCTCCAATGCATCTCTGACCAGCCGTTCACGTTCATTTACAGGGGTGCGTTTTGTCACCAGACCAAAGCCTACATTTTGTGTAACGGTCAGATGCGGAAAGAGCGCATAGTTCTGAAAGACCGTGTTGACAGGGCGCTGGTTTGGCGGCACTTTGCTAACAGGATTTCCATGGATGAGGATCTCGCCCGAAGTTGGCGATTCAAACCCGGCAATCAGGCGCAGCGTGGTTGTCTTTCCACAGCCGCTGGGGCCAAGGAGAGTAAAAAACTTCCCGCGTGGAATGGACAGGTTCAGGTTTTTTAGCGCATTGACTTCTTCGAGTTTCTTTTTATCTCGCGAAGAGAAGGTCTTACTTACGTTTTGGAATTCAACAGCCAGGTCATTCATATCTTATGCCTTTGGAGAGGTGTTTTGGTCCAACCGGCGCAGCCATTCTGAGAATAGCATGACACCCATCGTGACTGTCATTAGAATGGCAGCCAGAGCCACGACCATTGGCAGGCGGCTGGGGAAACGCAATTGAGAGTACAGATACACTGGCAGGGTTGCATCAGTGCCCACTAGAAATGAAGAGATGGAAAATTCATCGAACGACATGGTGAAGCATAGTAGAAATGCCGCCAACAGGGCGGGTGAACAGATCGGTATGGTGACACGCCACAGTGCGCCCCAATACGTTTCTCCCAGATCCATGGCGGCCTCTTCTAAATTATCGGGAAAGCCGACCAGCCGCGCTGAAATAATCAGCATCGCATACGGAACACTGATGACCACATGTCCCATTCCAGCCGCAAAGGAGGATAATGGGATGCCGATTTCTTGATATAAAATCAACAGGGACACTCCAAGAATCACATAGGGGATCACCAATGGTAATGAGGCAACGGAGAGGAAAAGCCCACGCCCCGGCAGCTTGAAACGGACGATTGCAATCGCTCCCATCAACCCTAGGATGGTTGCAGCCAGTGACGAGCCCGCCCCGATAAGGATGCTGTTGCCGAGGGCTTTGAGCAATTCAGCGTTCTCGAGCATCTGACCATACCACTTTAAAGTGAAGCCTTTCAGCGGAAAAACAAGCGCAGTGGCATCATTGAACGAAAAGAGGATGAGTAAAAGAATGGGCAGGTATAGAATGAAACAGATCAACAGGTAGTAGACTGCGCCAAAGGAGGGTGTTTTTCGGCCGTTCATTTTAGAACCCTGCCAGTTTGGAGATATTGCCCATGCGAGAAAGAATGAAGAGCAGCAGGAGAACGATGACCAGCATGGCCAGGCTCATCACCGAGCCCATGGGCCAATTGAGGGCACGCATAAATTGATCCTGGATCAAATTTCCATACATGGAGCCGGACGTGCCGCCGACAAGCAGGGGGGTGACGAACTCGCCGAGCGTGGGGATCAGGGCGAAGAAAAAACCCGCAAGAACGCCGGGCAGGCTCAAGGGTAGCGTGACGCGCAGGAACGTTTCCCATGGCTGACAGCCCAGGTCAGCCGCGGCTTCCAAAAGATTTTTGTCAATACGTTCAAGTGCCGTAAATATCGGTAAGGCTACGAAAGGAATCCAGACGTAAACAAGCGTAACCACCACTGCGCTCCTGCTGTAAATCAAGATGGGGGATGCGGTGTCAATGATACCCAATTCAAGCAACATGCTGTTTAGCAATCCGTTGGAGCCTAGAATCAGCTTCCATGAAAATATGCGTAGAAGGTAGCTTGTCCATGTAGGGATGATGAGCAGGGTCAGGAGAGTCATTTTGGATGGACCCACCCTGAAAGAAAGGTAATATGCGAGTGGATATGCCAGTGTGGTGGAAATCGAGGCGATGACAAACGCGATCAAAGCAGACCGCCATAACAGACGATGGAAATTGGCATTTTCAAGAAAGCTTTGGTAATTTGCAAGTGTGAAAGTGTCGTGCGCTGTTCCTGAAATACCTGCGCGGAAACTGTAAACGAACATTAGCCCCATCGGTAGTAGAAAAAATAGGAATAAGTACAGGCTCGGCGGGCCGATCAGGGAGGTAAATCTGTTGCGGTTTTCCATACGCCACTCCATTTTTTAAATGCCTTCGGGGTCTCCGAAGGCATTTAAATTTTAGGGTCTCTTTATTGAGAGGTCTTTACTTCAGACCAGGTGTTGGTCCATGCATCTCTTTGTTCGGAGGTAATATATTTGTAGAAGACAGTGCGTGAAATGATATTCTGGTCTTCCAGAGATAAAAGTTTGACGGTGTCGGGGTTGATCTGGGAAACCGCTGCTGTGTTCGAGATGCCGTAGCCATAATCGTTCGCCAATTTTGCCTGTGAAGACTGGGCAAGGTAGGCATCGATCATTTCCAAAGCAAGGTCGTAGTTTTTTGAAGCGGTGGGAACGGCAAACCCGCACAAATATCCGCCGCGGCCTTCCTTCGGGTCGATGTAAACCACATCAACGTTCTGCGCGAGCAGACCAACATAGGACGCGTTCCAGGCGCTGGCAGCAACCCACACATCGCCCGAAGCGATCAACTGATCGAGCTCGGTCTGGCTGCTCCAGATGGTCAGCACATTCGGCATGAGTTCCAACAGTTTCTGTTTGATCTGTTCATCCTGTTCGGGGGTGGTGTTCCACGGGTCCTCGATGCCGAGTGCAAGGGCGGTGATGACATGAGCCGTTTCGCCGGAGTCATACAAGGCGATGTGTCCCGCATATTCGGGATTCCACAGGTCTGCCCAGGAGGTCGGGACGGTCTTCACAAGATCTTTACGGACTAGGATGGATTCAAAACCCCAATCCCATGGAGCCCAATATTGTTTTCCGTTGAATTCACCCTGCTTGGCAAGTGCGGGGTTGATATCCTTCCAGTTGCTGAGCTTGGACGTATCCAGCGGCTGGACCATGCCCTCATCGACCATGATCTTCCAGAAGTTGCTGCACGGATGAACCAGGTCGGCTTCAAAACCGCTTTTCAGTTTGGCGTAAGAATCAGCGCTTTCAGACATGAAGCTGAATTCGACTTTGACATCCGGATACTTTGTTGCAAAGTCAGACCAGAATTCGGGGAGTTCATATCCAGACCAATCGAGCATGGTCAATGTGCCTGAAGTGGACGCCTGGGCAGGGGCTTCAGTCGCAGAAACTTCCGTCGCTGGAGCTTCTGTAGCGGCGGCGCCTCCCCCACATGCCGAAAGGACCAGCATCATAACCACCATCGCAAGGAACAGGGATTTCAGATGTTTCATTTCATTCTCCTTTTTATTTTGATTTTATGCACAAATCTTCTTGCAATGATGTGCAATCAATATCTGGATAATCTGCGCATCATACTCGAATATCCCTTAATCGCCAATAAAAACGCCACCTTAATCATTATACAACTCCACTCCCTCCAGTTGTTGCGAGCGGCGCGCGACATACTCTTCCACCTCCGCTCGAATCGCTGGATCAAGCGGTGGAGGGGTGTACTCCATCAGCCATTGCTTCCAGGTGACATACGCGCGTTGAGCGG
>CAZYLM010000236.1:0-4377 GCA_964648645.1 uncultured Anaerolinea sp. | reverse complement strand
GGACGGGCTCCAGCAGCATATCCTTGGAGTATATGGCTTGCTGGCGGCTGGTGAAGGAAAGCTCGTAGTTATCGCCCAGCACAATCGCCTCGGTGGGACAGGCATCCTCACAGAAACCACAATAGATGCAGCGCAGCATGTTGATCTCGTAGGTCGAGGCGTAACGTTCGCCGGGCGAGAAGCGTTTCTCGTCTGTGTTCTCGGAGGCTTCCACAAAGATAGCATCCGCGGGGCAGGCGGCAGCACATAACGAACAGCCGATGCACTTTTCCAGGCCGTTGTCGTACCGCTTCAAGACGTGACGACCACGGAAGCGCGGCCGGACAGGGCGCTTCTCCTCGGGGTATTGATAGGTAACGGTCTTTTCGGCCAGGAACGATCGCAAAGTCTCGCCCAGACCCTTTGAAAGTTCGATAATGGGATCAAACACGCCCATGAGATTTTCTCCTCAGATCGCGGTAAATAAAGACAACAGCCACTAAGGCAAAAAGGACCGACGCAATTGGCACTCCCCAGATGTACATCGGGTTGAGCGTCTCTGCCAGCAGAATTCCAACCGCTGTGATAAAAGCCAATGCCAGTGAGAGAGGCAGAAGCACCTTCCAGCCGAAAGCCATCAACCGGTCATAGCGGATGCGGGGCCAAGTGGCGCGGATCCAGATCATGAAGAACAACAGGACGATAACTTTCAATAACAGGTATATGGGACCAAGGAACCAGGCTTTAATCTGCCATGAGCCGATAACCCATGTGGAGTCAACACTGAATATGGTATCTTTCAAGAACCAAAATTCACGGTAGCCGCCGAAGAACAATGTCGCCGCAATCATACAAATGACGATCATCTTTTGGTATTCCGCCATGAAGAACAGGGCAAACTTCATACCCGAGTATTCGGCGTGATAACCAGCCGTCAATTCCTGCTCGGCTTCCGGCATATCGAACGGAGCGCGGTTGACCTCGGCGAGGGTCACAACCATGAAGACCAGCGCCCCTACCGGCTGGATCACCGCGAACCACATCCCCTTTTGAGCATTCACGATCTCGTTCAGGTTCATCGAATTGCCCAGGATGATGGCGATCACAAAACACAAACCCAGAGAAAGTTCATACGAGATCATCTGCGCCGACGAGCGGATACCGCCCAACATCGCGTACTTGTTATTGCTCGACCAGCCTGCCAGCACGATGCCATAGACAGCAATGGAAGCAATGGAAGTAAGGTAAAGCACGCCCACGTTCAAGTCTGCGACGTAAAGCGTGATCGTACGCCCAAATAGATTGAATGAAGTCCCAAGCGGGACAACCGCTGCAATGATGAGCGAGGGCACCACCGTCAACACGGGCGCAAGTAAAAAGACGATCTTATAAACATGCCCTGGTGTCAGCTCTTCCTTGAAGATCAACTTGACCGCGTCCGCGATCGGTTGGAGCAAACCCTGAGGTCCGGCGCGGTTCGGCCCGACCCGCACCTGAATGCGAGCCAGGGCGCGGCGTTCGTATAACGTCAGGTAGGCAAAGCCGGTCAAAAGGATCAAACACAGGATCAATCCCTTCAGAACCCATTCAAGCCACATCGTCCAATCCATCATGATTTCACCTTCCCGCTGGTCTTTGCAATCACCGGTTCGTGGATGGCGATCCCCATCCCGCGCGGGATCAAAGCCACACCGGCAGCTATGGTCTCATCGATCTTCACTACTGCTTCCCCGCTCACACCGTCGAAGCTGACCTTTACTATCTGGCCTGCTTCCAAGCCGAATTTCTTCGCGGTCGTAGGATGCATCGAAACCTTCGTGTCACCGATCCGCCCCCCAAGGAATTCGGCCGAGCGAACCGTCACACCGAGATCGTAAAGTTTATTGGACGGAACTGCCAGCAGTTCTTTTTCTTTGGGACGCAGAGCAGCCTCTTTCCGGACTTTTTGAATTTTCACTGATCCCCCAGCCTGGGCCATCGGGACGAGTTGGACACCCATCCCTTTCGTGTTCTCATATGTGGTACCGCCGTAATACATGTCACTCCGCCCGACGAGTGGCCATTGTTCCTTGACCTGCGCCAGGGTTTCGTAGCTCAACTCGTTGAATGCATCCACTGTGTTCGCCAGGATCTCAAACACCACTGAAGCAGACGTTCCCTGCAGAATAACGCCCATCTGCTTGGCAAGCATGGCTGTGATGGCGTAGTCTGGCTTGCTGTCGCCTTTGGGTGCAACTGCCGCATGAAAACGCTGTACCCTGCGCTCACCAGAGACGAGGGTCCCATCACGTTCGGTAAAAGCCTGAGCCGGGAATATAACATCCGCGATCTCCGTCGTCGCGGTTTCGCGCAATTCCTGCACCGCCACGAACTTGGCGCTCTTCAACGCCTTGGCAAGATTGGGGTCATCTCCAACAGGATCAGCACCGACAACGTAAACCGCTTTATTCTTCAATGATTTTTCGAGGTCCGCAACAGGACGGAAACCAACTTCGAAGGCGCCCTGGTCATTGGCTTTCTGCCAGACACCGATCAGCCCGTTATTCGCACTGCCGATGTGGCCGGACTCTTTCAACAGGTCTGCGCAAGCCGAGGCGAGTGCAGAGGTGCCGGTTACGCCGAGCCCCTCGCTGCCGTAGAAGATCACCGCATTCTTCGCCTTGGCGAATTCATCCGAGATCTTGCTCTTCTTCTCAAAATCGTGGATGGTCTTGATCTCATCGCCATACGCATAACGGATGGTGTACTTGGCAAAGCGGTCGAGCTTGGTCTGGCGCGGGTTGGCAACGATCAAGGTCGCACCGCGATCCGCGGCCTGCTTGACACGTAGCCACCAAATGGGAGCTTCTTCATATAAGTCGGATGCAACCACAAGGATGGCATCGCCCTTGCCCATCTTCCCAAAATTGGTCCCGGCGCCGACGCCCACCAATTGGGTCAACTCACCGCCGCCCATATCGGAGTAAAGAATGGCTTCACCACCCGCCGTATCTGCAAGGGATTTGAGGTTGAACAGATCCTCGGTCGAAAGACGGCCCGAAGCCAGAACCACAAAGTCCTTCTTGTTCGCCGTGAACTTCTCTGCAGCAAATTTGATCGCAGCATCCCACGAGGCGCGGGAAAGCTTGTCATCCTTGCGCACCATGGGCTTGCTCAACCGTTCCCTACCTTCGGTGTAGTGATAAGCAAAGCGTCCCTTATCGCACAGCCAGATCTCATTGACCTCTTCGTTCTGGCGCGGCATGACGCGCTTCACCACCACTTCTCCATCCGCCTTGGCTTCACGGCGGGTGTTGAGGGTGGTATTACATCCCACCGGGCACTGCGCACAAATGGACGCTTCGGCTTTGAGTTCCCACGGTCGGGCACCAAAGCGGAAGTCCACGGTGGTTAATGCTCCAACCGGGCAAATATCGGTCGTATTGCCGGAGAAGACCGAGTCAAAGCCAGGTTCTGAGATCGAAATGATCTGGGTGTAGCGTCCGCGCTCGTCGAAGCCGAGGACCGCTTCCCCCGCCACTTCATCCTGGAAGCGGATGCAACGCGCGCACTGGATGCAGCGTTCGCGGTCGAGGTAGATCAACTCACCCAGCGGGACCATCTTCTCGAGGTGCTGCTTCTCGTTGTAATTGAAGCGGCTCTTGCCCGGACCGTGAGCCATCGTCAGGTTCTGGAGCGGGCATTCCCCGCCTTTGTCGCAAATCGGGCAGTCGAGCGGATGTGATGTCAGTAAAAATTCCACTGTGCCGCGCTGACCTTCGGTTGCCTTTTCAGACTGGGTCAAGACCACCATGCCGTCTGAAATGCGGTTGGTGCAGGCAGTTTCGAGTTTGGGCATGAATTGGATCTTCGGCTGCCCATTCTCCAAAACTGGTTGGCCTGTGGCACGGTCGAGCACAGGGCGGCCGATCTCCACCAGACACATGCGACACATGCCGACCGGCTCGAGCTTGGGATGATGGCAGAAGACAGGGATATCGATGCCTGCCAGTTTCGCCGCGTCGGCTACAGTAAGCCCATCCGGCGCGGTCACTTGTTTTCCATTGATCGTTAGAGTGACTTGTTTGCTCATTAAGTCTCCGAGAAACGATATTCGTTATTCGAATTTCGAAAATCGAGTATCGATTATCTAATATCGCTTTATGCCTTCACTGCCTTCTTGAAATCTTCCGGGAAGCGCTCGATGCCCGTCACCACCGCCATGGTGGAGAATTCACCCAGCGCACACAGACATTTGCCCTGCATCTGCCTGGCAACGTTCAGGAGCAATTTCACATCGTCGCTCGAACCATTGCCGTGATGAATTCGGTCTGTCAGGTTGCGCATCCAGTGGTTGCCTTCGCGGCAGGTGGTGCATTTACCACAGGACTCATGCTTGAAGAAGTGAATGGTCTTGTT